>JBKKAU010000413.1:0-22433 GCA_046714475.1 Thermoanaerobaculia bacterium | reverse complement strand
GCGAGGGGAGGGGGGCGTCCGAAGGGGTGAACGAGCGGCGCCGCCGCGCCTCGGCCAGCCGGTCCAGCGCCCGGTCGCGGACCGCCCTCGCCCCCTCGGCCCGGATCACCCGCACGGCGACCCGCAGGCCGCGCGGGATCATCACCTCCTGGTCCGCATCCTGCGGACGGCCTTGCGCACCGTGCCGGTCATGGTGCGGTCGAGCAGGTGGCGCTCCGCCAGCACCCGGTCGTAGACCTGCTCGATCTCCTCGGCGTGCTGGTCCATGCCCTTGACCGCGGGCAGGCGCTCGCGCCAACGCTCGATCCGCCCCGGGTCGGCGATCAGGTCTTCGACCTGGCGGCGCAGGTCGGCCGGGTCCTCCGGCTCGAACAGGGCGCCGAAGTCGCCGCCGTCGAACATCTCGGGCAGCGCGCCGCGCCGGCTGGCGAGGACCGGCACGCCGTGGTACATGGCCTCCCGCGCCACGAGCCCGAAGGACTCCAGGCCGACCGACGGGATGATCAGTATGTCGAGCCCGGCGAAGGTCTCGGCCTTGCGCTCTTCGGGGAAGCGCTCGCGGACCTCGGTGCCGGGGCCGCGTATCGCCTCCAGCTCCCGCGTGTAGGCCGGGTCGGCCAACGCATCCCCCCAGACGGTGAGCGTGGCGCGCGCCGGGTCGACCGCCGAGAAGGCGGCGACCGCGACGTGGATCCCCTTGTGCGGCAGGATCGAGCCGATCACCCCGAAGCGCAGCGGCGCGCCGGGAGCGCGGACCGGCCGGGGCTCCAGGCGCGGGCCGGGATCGACGCCGTAGGGGATGACGTGGACGGGGTCCCCGGGCCGCAGGTAGCCGAGCGCCACGTGGCTGTCGTGGATGAAGTGCGAGCCCATCACCAGGGCGTTCGCGGAGCGCAGGGCCCGCCGCATCAGGCGGAACCGGTAGGCGTAGAGCGCGCGGTTGAGGAGCGGCGCCGGCGGCAGTCCGGTCAGCGGCAGACAGGCCGGGCACTTGCCGAGCGAGGGGCCGGGGCAGAGGTGCCGCCAGGCGTCGAACAGGTTGACGCGAGCGCACGGCGCCCACCAGTCCTGGACCTGGTAGACGATAGGGATGCCGCGCCGCGTCGCCACCCGCAACAGCGAGACCGCGTGCCCGGCCAGGTGGTGGACGTGGACCAGCCGCGGCGTGAACTGGTCGAGCAGCCGCGCGAAGTCGGCCTCCAGCTGGCTGTCGCGCAGGGCGTTCCGCGACAGCGGGTCGTGCTGCGTGAAGTTGTTGACCGCCAGCCGGACGCGCACTCCGCGGTCGAGCAGCTCGACGGCGTCGCCCAACGACCGCTGCGGGTCGGCGATACGGCTGTAGACCGCGACGTCGCGCACCTCGGCCTGGCGGCGGGCGAGCCAGGCGGCGTACATCTCGGTGCCGGCCTGGTTCCAGGGGGGCCAGCCGTGGACCACATGCAGCACCCGCTCGGCGCGGCCGGCCGGCTGCGGCCGGCGTACAGGGCGGATCTCGGCGAGCACCCGCTGGCGCAGCGGCCGGATCGGGTCCTCGCGGAGGAACCGCGCGACGGTCGCCAGGTACTCGGGATGCAGCTTTTGCATCGCCTTGTGGGCGCCGTGCACCCGTTTTCCACGCGCCGGCCCGAAGCTGCGCTGCCCCTCGTGGAAGATGAAGGTGGCGTCGTCCAGCGCGTGGGCGTAGCCCGCCTTGAGCGCCCGCATGCAGAACTCGCTCTCCTCGCCATAGCCGAGCCCGAAGCTCTTCTCGTCGAACAGCCCCAGCTCCTCGAGGGCCTTTCTTTTGATATAGAGGCAGACGCCGACGCCGGTCGGCAGGCGCGGGTAGGCGCGGCGCGAGCGCGCCTCGACCAGCCGGGCGAACGAGTCGGCGTCGAAGCCCGCGGGCAGGACGTTGGTCTCCAGGAAGCGGGGGAGCGAGCAGATCGTGGCGCTGTTCGAGAACGGGGTGACGGTCGCGATCTCGGGCGCCGAGTAGGCGGCCTCCTGCAGCTTGGCGAGCCAGCGCTCGGTCACCCGCGTGTCGCTGTTCAGGAGCACCACGTCGCGGTCGGAGGCGTCCATGCCGCGCATGCCGCGCATGCCGCGGTTGATGCTGGCGACGAAGCCCTGGCGCGCGGGGTTCTCGAGGACCAGGACCCCCCTTTCGCCGCGCAGGCGGCCGACGAGCGCGGCGGTGGCCTCAGGCTGAGGCCCGTCGAGCACCAGGACCAGGCGGTGGCGCTCCAGGTCGGTCCAGGCGAGGAGGCTCTCGATGCAGCGCGCGAACGCCTCGGCCGCCTCGTAGACGGGCACGATGACGTCGACCGGGCCGGGAGGCCGGTCGGGCGGGATACGCTCGGGATCGCCCTCCCAGGACAGCGCTTGCGGCTTCATGTTGGGGAGTCAAGGTATCACGAGCGGCGTTGGCCTGCCGCTTGCTTCAGGGAGGGGGCACCATGGAAAGCCAGAGAGAAGAGAAGAAGCGGACGGTGTGCGTCACGGGGGGGGCGGGCTTCATCGGCTCCAATGTCGCCGGGGCCTTGGTGTCGGCGGGGCACAAGGTGCTCATCCTCGACAACCTTTCGGGCGGCCGCGAGGAGAACGTCCCGCCCGGCGCAGAGCTGCATGTGCTCGACATCCGGTCGCCCGAGGCGGCGGCCCTGGTGCGCGAGCAGGGGGTCGACGTCCTGGTCCACCACGCGGCGCAGATGGACGTCCGCCGCTCGGTGGAGGACCCGGTCTTCGACGCCGACGTCAACGTCCTGGGGAGCCTGAACCTGTTCGAGGCGGCGCGCCGCGGCGGCGTGCGGCAGATCCTCTTCGCCTCGACGGGCGGCGCGATCTACGGCGAGCAGGACTTCTTCCCGGCGACCGAGGAGCACCCGGCCCGCCCGGTCTCCCCCTATGGGGTGAGCAAGCTCGCGGCCGAGCGCTACCTCTTCTTCTACCACGTGGCCTACGGCCTCGACATCGGCTGCCTGCGCTACGCCAACGTCTATGGCGAGCGCCAGAACCCGCACGGCGAGGCGGGGGTGGTGGCGATCTTTTTGAACCGCCTGCTCGCCGGCCAGGTGCCGACGATCAACGGCGAGGGCCTCCAGACCCGCGACTACGTCCACGTCTCGGACGTAGTGCGCGCCAACATGGCGGTCGTGGGGAGGCCGGGGTTCCATACCTACAACGTCGGTACCGGCATCGAGACCTCGGTCGTAGACCTCTACAAGGAGATCGCCCGGTCGGTCGGCAGCGACGCGGCTGCCCAGCATGGCCCGGCCAAGGCAGGGGAGCAGCAGCGCTCGGTGATCGACGCCGGCCGGCTGCGGCGCGACCTGGGGCTGCCCGACCCGTTGCCGCTGTCCCAGGGCCTCCAGCGCACCGCGGACTGGTTCCGTGAGAGGGCCGAGTCCCACAGCGCGACGGCTCACGCCTGACACCTTTTGCGCTCAGGGTATTTTGATTTCGAGAGCCCGGGGCGTAGACTGCCCTCTGGGGGGCCCTCGTGGCTCCCCGCGTTTGAACCTTCCTCCCATCTCACTTCCCACGAAGAGGCACTACCATGAAGAGATTGATCCTTGCAGGACTCGTCACCCTCAGCGCCTTCGGCGCCGTCCAGGTCTCCGCTCCCCAGGTGGAGGCCCAGGCGGTGGACTGCTCTCTCGTGCGCTGCATGTCATGCCCGCCGGGCTTCGAGCCGGCGCCCACGGGCAACGACTGCTGCCGTTGCAAGAAGGTCTAGTCGGGCGCCCGCTCGACTCGGCGATCCCTGGGGGACGCGATCCGTCGCGCCCTCCTTTTCCTTTCCGGGGTGAGGGGGAATTCCGCCGGCTTCCGTTCCCAGGGCGGGTGCAACTCGGGCAGGCAAAAAAGATTTCCCGCTCCAGCCTGTCAGCGACACCTTTAGAAGGTAACCCGGAAAGGTCGTCTGACTTTTTCCATTGACTCTCTAGAGGAGAACTACGTGAAGAAGCTCATCCTTGCTGGTCTCGTCGTCCTCGGCGCCTTCGGCGTCGTCGGTGTCACCCCGAAGGCCGACGCCCAGAACGTACCCCAGGCCTGTTGGGGCGTTCGTTGCGCCGCCTGCCCCCCGGGCACGGTCTGGGCCCCGAAGGCCAACGACTGCTGCCGCTGCGTCCCGGCCTAAGCTGCCGGTAGGGTGCCGGGGTGTCGCGTGTCCCGCGGCGCCCCGCGCTCAGATACTTTGCTCACCCCCCGCCCCGCTTTTCGCTCCCCGTCTCCAGCAGCAGGTCTCGCAGAGGCCGGTCGTCCAGCCAGAACTGCACCCGTTGCACGTCCTCGAACTGCAGCGCCGTCTCGGTGAGCTGCGCGAGCACCCGCTGGCCGTCGCAGGAGCCGCCGATCTCCAGGTATCCGGTGAGCCGGATGCGCGCCTCGGTCCCCGAGCGCTCGATCGTCTGCAGGGTTAGGGGGGAGGCGTAGAGGGCGTTGTAGAAGCCGGAGGGGTGGTATTGGTGGGAGCGCAGGTCGAGCAGGGCGCGGAGCGCCCCTTCGAGAGCCGGGGCGCGCCGCGGCAGGCGGACCTCGACCGGGACCGCGCTGTCGCCGCAACCCACCCGGCGGCCGACGACTCCGCCGTCTTGGGGGGAGATCAGGAAGACCTGGACCCGTTCGGTCTCGGTCCCGGCCCGCAGGTCCGCCGCGCCGCTGTCGTCCGACGTGCAGCAGCAGATGGCGACGAGCAGGACGAGGCCGAGGAAGCGGGGGAGGGCCTTAACTCCGGCGGTCGTAGATCTGAAACCTATACCCATACGGAACCTCTGCATCGGGCTCGTGGCGCTCCTCCTCGACCAGCCGCCACCCGGACGGGTCGAAGTCGGGGAAGAAGGTGTCGCCTTCGAACTCTTTCTCGATCAACGTGAGGTAGAGACGGTCGGCCACGGGCAGCGTCTCCTGGAAAAGTCCGGCGCCGCCGGCGATGAAGGCTTCGCCTCCTGCCAGGTCCAGGGCTTCCTGGACGGAGTGGGCGACCTGGACGCCCGGCGGAGCGTAGCCGGTCTGGCGCGTGACGACGATCGTCGAGCGCCCGGGCAGCGGCCGGCCGATCGACTCGAAGGTCTTCCGCCCCATGATCAGCGCGTGGCCCATGGTCAGCCGCTTGAAGCGTTTGAGGTCGGCCGGCAGGCGCCAGGGGAGGCGGTTGTCCCGGCCGATCACGCGGTTGGCCGCCATCGCCGCGATCAGCGACATCCTCTTCATACGGCGGTCGGCGCCTTGGTCATACGGCGATCGGCGCCTTGATGGCCGGGTGCGGAGCGTAGTCGACGATCGAGACGTCCTCGAAGCGGAAGTCGAAGATCGACCGCACCTCGGGGTTGAGCGCCAGGCGCGGCAGCGGCCGGGGCTCGCGCGCCAGCTGCAGACGGGCCTGCTCCAGGTGGTTGAGGTAGAGGTGGGCGTCGCCGAACGTATGGATGAATTCGGCGGGCCGCAGGTCGCACGCCTGGGCGACCATGGCGGTCAGCAGGGCGTAGGAGGCGATGTTGAACGGCACGCCCAGGAAGACGTCGGCGCTCCGCTGGTAGAGCTGGCAGGAGAGCCGGCCGTCGGCGACCCAGAACTGGAACAGCGCGTGACAGGGGGGCAGGGCCATGCGGTCGACCTCGGCGACGTTCCAGGCCGAGACGATGTGCCGGCGCGAGTCCGGGTCGCGGCGGATGCGGTCGATCACCTGGGCGATCTGGTCGATCGAGCCGCCGTCAGGAGTCGGCCAGGAGCGCCACTGCCTGCCGTAGACCGGCCCGAGCTCGCCGTTTTCGTCCGCCCACTCGTCCCAGATGGTGACGCCGTTCGCCTGGAGAGGGCGGACGCTGGTGCTGCCGGAGAGGAACCAGAGCAGCTCGTGGACGATCGAGCGCACGTGCAGCTTCTTGGTGGTGAGCAGGGGGAAGCCGGCGGCGAGGTCGAACCGCATCTGGTAGCCGAAGACGCTGAGCGTCCCGGTGCCCGTCCGGTCCCCCTTTTCGACCCCATGGTCCAGAATGTGCTGGAGGAGGTCGAGGTATGGGCGCATGCGGAAGGAAATGTAGCATGCGTCCCGTTATGATTTCCCTGGCCCGGCCCTCGCCGGGCCTCACACAAGGAGAGAGCACATGGGCAAGTCTCTGGGTTGCCTGATCCTTATCGGCATTCTGATCGTCGTCGCGGCCATCTATGGCGGCGGGGTCTACAACAGCCTGGTCGGGTCGCAGCAGGCCGTAGAGGCGCAGTGGTCGCAGGTCGAGAACGTCTATCAGCGCCGCGCCGACCTTGTCCCCAACCTGGTCGCGACGGTCCAGGGCGCCGCCAACTTCGAGCAGGAGACGCTCCGGCAGGTCGTCGAGGCGCGCAGCCGCGTCGGGCAGATCAGCGCCCAGGCGACGAGCGAGATCCTCAACGACCCGCAGCGGTTCGAGCAGTTCCAGCAGGCGCAGGACGGCCTCTCCTCGGCGCTGTCGCGGCTGCTGGTGGTCTCGGAGCAGTACCCGCAGCTCCGCGCGGTCTCCGGTTTCGACAACCTCATGGTGCAGCTCGAGGGGAGCGAGAACCGGATCGCCGTCGAGCGGCGGAAGTTCAACGAGGTGGCGCAGGACTACAACACGCGCGTCCGGCGTTTCCCGGCGACCCTGTTCGCCGGCATGTTCGGCTTCGAGCCCAAGCCGTATTTCCGCTCCCAGCCCGGTTCGGAGACCGCGCCGAAGGTCGATTTCGGGACTCCTGGCTGACCCGGGCCTTCAGAGGAGGGCGCGATGAATCGCGCCCCTACACGAGCCGATACGGAACGGGCCCGTAGGGGCGCCATTCATGGCGCCCTCTTCCCGCGCCTCTTCTCTTGCGTCCTCACGCCTCCGGGAATCCCCACCCCCCCTTCCCGTTGTTTAGGGAATTTGAGGTCTATCCTAAACACGGAGGCCCCCTGCTCCGTACACTATTAGTAGAGAGATGAATTCGCTTCGCCCCTTTGCCGCGCTCCTGCTCTCCGGGCTTTGCCTGGCCTGGGGGGGCTGTATGGGCGCTCGAGCGGAAGGGGAGCCTCCGGCGGCCGCGGCGGGCGGCAAGGAGCTGACGGTCCGCCGCGGCTCGATCCAGGAGCGGTGGCTGGTCACCGGCGAGTTGGTGGCCGAACGCGCCGATCCGTTGAACGTGCCGCGCACCCAGTCGTCCCCCCAGGTCCAGGTCCGCTGGATGGAAGAGGACGGCATGCCGGTCCAGACCGGCCAGCGGATCGTGGAGTTCGACAACTCCAGCGTCACCGCCGACCTCGAAGAGAAGAAGCTCTCGGCCGCCAACGCCTCCAACGAGCTGGCGCGGATGGGGGCCGAAGGCGACACCGCCGCCGCCGAGAAGTCGTTCGCGGTCCAGGAGAAGCGGTCCGCCTTGGAAAAGGCGAAGATCACCGCCGCGGTCTCCGCGGAGGTGCTGACCGCCCAGAAGTACCGCGACAACCAGACGGCGTTGCGCCGCGCCGAGCTCGAGCTCGAAAAGGCCGAGGAGGACCTCGCCGCCTTCCGCCGGGCGCACGTGGCCGACCGCGAGGTGAAGCGGATCGAGCTGGAACGCTCGCTGCGGGAGATCCAGGCCGCGGAGCAGGCGATCGACGTCCTCACCCTGCGGGCGCCGCGCGACGGCATCGTGCTGATCGCCGAGCACCCGTGGGAGGGCCGCAAGCTCCAGGTCGGCGACTCGCTCTGGATGGGCATGCCGGTGGCCTCGATCCCGGACCTCGGGTCGATGATCGTCGAGGCGTCGCTCCCCGACGTCGACGACGGCCGCGTCCGCGTGGGCGACCGGGTGGTCTGCACTCTGGACGCCTATCCCGACGTCGCCTTCCCCGGGCGCGTCGTCGAGATCTCGCCGGTCGCCCGCGAGGGCCGCCGCCTCTCGCTGCGGCGTTTCTTCACCATGAAGGTCGCCCTCGACAAGGTGGACCGCGCGCGGATGCGGCCCGGCATGTCGGTGCGGGTCGAGGTGCGCGGCCGCGAGGCGCCGGGCGCCCTGCTGGTGCCGCGCGCCGCCCTGGATTTCGGCAGGGAGGGGTCGGCGGACAGGCCGCGGGTGCTGCTCGCCGACGGCGGCGCCGCCGAGGTCCGGCTGGGCGCCTGCAACGCCCAGGAGTGCGCCGTCCAGGCCGTCCAGGCCGTCCAGGGCAAGGGTCTGCGCCAGGGCATGCGGCTCCGGGCACGAGGCGCGGAACCCAGGAGGGACGGATGAAGAAGAAGCGGCTCCGGCTCGCCGCGACGGCCGTGCTGCTGGCCGGGGTGGCGCTGATCCTGTGGGCGGTCTCCGGCCGCGCCGCGGTGGAAGATGATGACTTTGCCGAGGCGCACCGGGAGGACCTGGTGATCGGGGTCGAGGTCACGGGTACGCTGGGCGCCGTGCAGACGGTCCAGCTCGGTCCGCCGCCGGTGCCCGGCAAGTGGGAGTACAAGATCGCCTTCATGGCCCCCGAGGGCACGGAGGTGCGCGCCGGCCAGCCGGTGCTCGGCTTCGACGGCTCGGACCTGGAGCGGACGCTGCTCGAGAAGATGGCGGAGAAGGACGCGGCCGAGACCGAGCTGCAGAAGCAGCGGGCCGACCTCGAGGGCCAGCAGGGGAAGCAGAAGCTCGAGCTCGCGGAGGCCGAGGCCAGCCACCGCCGCTCCACCCTCAAGGTGGACGTGCCGGACGAGCTGGTGTCGCGCAACGAGCTGCGCGAGGCGCGGGCCGACCTCGACCTGGCGGAGCGGAAGATCACTTACCTGCGCAAGCGCATGACCCTGGAAGGCCAGGAGGCGGCGTCCCAGATCTCCGCGCTGCAGAAGAAGCGCGACCGCGCCGCCGCCCGCGTCCAGGAGACCCAGGCCGCCATCCAGCGCATGACCGTCCTGGCGCCGCGCGACGGCACGGTGGTCTACATCTCGAACCGTGGCCAGGAGAAGAAGAAGGTGGGCGACTCGTGCTGGGTCGCCGAGAAGGTGATCGAGATCCCCGACCTGCGGCGCATGATGGCCGAGGGGCAGGTGGATGAGGCGGACGCCGGCCGGCTGGCGATCGGCCAGAAGGTGGCGCTGACCCTGGACGCCCATCCCGACGTCGTCTTCACCGGCCGGGTGCGCGCCATCCGTAGCGCCGTGCGGCGCAAGTCCAACGCCAACCCTCTGAAGGTGGTGGGGCTCGACCTGGAGCTGGACCGCACCGACCCGCAGCGCATGCGCCCCGGCATGCGCTTCCTGGGTACGGTCGAGATCGAACGCGCCGCCCGGGCGCTGGTGGTCCCCGCCGAGGCGGTGTTCAACCGGCCCGACGGACCGGTGATCTACCGCCCCGGACGCTGGGGCGTGGAGGAGGTCCGGCCGCGCCTGGGGAGGCGGAACGAGCGGCTCGTCGAGGTCGTGAGCGGGCTCTCCGAAGGCGACCGTATCCTGCGCCAGCCCCCCGAAGGAGGGACGTCTTGAAGGCCCGCAAGCGCTGGCCCGCCCTGAGCGCGGCGCTCTCCCTGCTGATCGCCCTGGGCGTCTTCCTGCCGCTCGCCGGCTCCTTCGGCGCGCCGCGCGCCGGCGCGGTGCCGGTCTACCGGGTCGAGGCCGGGGAGTTCGAACGCCAGGTCCCGGCCCAGGGGGAACTGCGGGCGGTCCGCGCCACTCCCGTCGCCGTCCCCTCCGGGGTGCCCGGCCCGTTCCGCATCGCCTGGCTCGCCCCGGACGGCAGCCGGGTCAAGGCCGGCGACGTGGTGGCGCGCTTCGACCCGAGCGAGCTCGAAAAGCTGCTGGTCGACGCCGAAGCCGACCTCGCGTCGGCAAGATTGCGCTCCGAGAAGGAGCGCATCCAGGGCACCTCCGAGCTGAGCAAGCTGCAGCGCGACCTGGAGATGGCGCGGCTGGAGCTGGAGCATGCCCGGCTGTTCCAGAAGAAGGACGAGCTGATCTTCTCGCGCCACCAGATCATCGAGTCGGAGATCGACGGCCGGCTGGCCGGCCAGCGGGAGGCGCACGCCCGCGACTCCCGCCGCACGAAACAGGCGCTCTCCGCGACCGAGCTGCAGCTCATCGGCATCGACGCGCGCAAGGCCGAGCTCAAGATCCGCCAGGCCCGCGAGGGCCTCTCCTCGCTCTCCGTGACCGCGCCGCACGACGGCGTCCTGGTGTTCGAGCGCGACTGGCGCGGCAACCCGGTGCGGGTGGGGGACAGCGTCTGGAACGGGCAGCCCCTGGCCGAGCTCCCCGAGCTGTCCGCCATGGAAGCCGAGGTCTTCGTGCTGGAGGCGGACGCCGGCGGCCTCACCCCCGGCAAGCCGGCGACCGTGATCGTGGAGTCGTCCCCCTCCGTGTCCTACCGGGCGACGATCCGGCGCGTCGACTCGCTCGCCAAGCCGCGGGTCCGCAGCTCGCCGGTCCAGTACTTCGCCGTGACGCTCGCCCTCGACCGCACCGACCCCAAAGTCATGAAGCCGGGGCAGCGGGTGCGCGCCACCCTGCACATGGAAGAGCGCCAGGGGGCGCTGTCGGTGCCGCGCCAAGCCGTCTTCCAGCAGGAGGGGCGGACCCTCGTCTACAAGAAGAAGGGAGAGGGTTTCGAGCCCGCCGAGGTCAAGCTCGGGCCGTCCGGCACCGGCCGGGTGGTGATCGAGTCGGGCGTCGCGGCCGGCGACCTGCTGGCTTTGGCAGACCCGACGCGCACCGCCGAAGAACAAAAGGAAGAGGCCGACGGCGAGGCCGGCCCCGCCGCGTTGTCCCCAAGGGCTGGAGCGGGGATCCTGTGACGTCGCGCGAGGCGTTCCGGTCGGCGGTCGAGAATCTTGCCAGCCACAAGCTGCGCTCGGCGCTGACCATGCTGGGGATGATCTTCGGCGTCGGCGCGGTGATCGCCATGCTGTCGATCGGCGCCGGCGCGGAGCGCCAGGCCCTCGGCATGATCGAGCGGCTCGGCGTTCACAACGTCCTGGTGCGCGCCCGCGAGATGAAGCAGGAGGAGCTGCAGGAGGTGCGGCAGAAGTCGCTCGGCGTCTCCTTCCGCGACGCCGCGGCCATCGCCGACGCCGTCCCCGGCGTCGCGCGCGTCGCGCCGCGCATCCGCGTCGAGCCCTACAAGGTGCTGTCCGCCTCGGGCAAGGCCAAGGCGACCGTCTATGGCGTGGGCCCCGACCACGCGGAGCTGTCGAGCCTGACGGTCCAGGAGGGGCGGTTTCTCGATCCGCTCGACGAGCGCTCCCACGCCCAGGTCTGCGTCATCGGCCCCAAGGTGCGGCGCGACCTGTTTGGCTATGGGCCGGCGGTCGGGCGCGACATCAAGGTCGACGACGTCTGGCTGGAGGTGGTGGGCGTCCTCGCCCCGGCCGGCGGCGCGGAGACCTCGTTCCAGGGGGTCTCGGTCGGCTCGGTCGAGGAGGAGATTTACGTGCCGGTGACCACGGCCGACCGCAAGCTCGACCGGCCGCCGCTCGACGCGCCGCTCGACGAGATCGTGGTGCGGCTGGAGGAAGGGGAAAGCGGCAAGGAGGCGGCGACCGTGATCCGCGGCCTGCTCGACCGGCTGCACGCCGGGGTCGACGACTATGAGGTGGTCGTCCCCGAGGCCCTGCTGGAGCAGAGCCGGCGCACCCAGCGGCTGTTCAACGTGGTCATGGGCTGCATCGCCGGCATCTCGCTGCTGGTCGGCGGCATCGGCATCATGAACATCATGCTGGCGACGGTCCTGGAGCGCACGCGCGAGATCGGCGTCCGCCGGGCGGTGGGCGCGAGGCAGCGGGACATCCGTTTCCAGTTCATCGTCGAGTCGTTCGCCATCAGCCTGATCGGCGGCTTGACCGGGGTCGTTGCCGGTATCGCGATCGCCCGCGGCGTCGCGGTCTACGCCGGTTGGGAGACCATCGTCACGGTCGGTTCGGTGCTGCTGTCGACCGGCGTCGCCATGGCGGTCGGGCTCGCCTCCGGCATCTATCCGGCCACCCGCGCCGCGTCGCTCGATCCGATCGAAGCGCTGCGGTACGAGTAGGCTGCTATGCTTCGCGCCCTATGGCGCTCACTCCCACGGTTGCGATCGTCGGCCGGCCCAACGTCGGGAAATCGACCCTCTTCAACCGCCTCATTGGGCGGCGCAAGGCCATCGTCCACGACATGCCCGGGATCACCCGGGACCGGATCACCGGCACGTTTCAGTTGGACGGCGAGCGCCCGGTGCAGGTCGTCGACACCGGCGGCCTGGTGCTCGGCGACGATCCGCTCGGCCTGTCGCAGCAGGTGTTCCTGGCGGTGGAGGAGAGCGACCTGCTGCTCTTCGTGGTCGACGGCCGGGAGGGGCTGACCTCGGCCGACCAGGCGGTCTGGGAGCGGTTCCGCCGTTTCGGCAAGCCGGCGGTCCTGATCGTCAACAAGGCCGACACGCGCGAGGCCAAGGCGCGCTTCCCCGAGTTCTACTCCCTGGGGATCCACCAGCAGATCCTGCTCTCGGCCGAGCACGGCGGCGGCGTCGAGGACCTGCGCGAGGCGCTGGCCCACTCTCTGCCGGAGATCGCCGATGTGCCGCAGCCGGAGGCGCCGCCGGTCGCCATCGTCGGCCGGCCCAACGTCGGCAAGTCGTCGCTGCTCAACAAGATCGCCGGCCAGCCGCGGTCGCTGGTGTCGCCCATGGCGGGCACCACCCGCGATCCGGTGGACACCCTGATCACGCGTGGCGACAAGTCCTACCTCCTGATCGACACCGCAGGCATGCGGCGCCGCAGCCAGGTCTCCGGCGCTCCGGAGGAGCTGGCCGTGATGATGGCGCGGCGCCAGATCGAGCGCGCCGAGGTGGCGGTCCTGGTGATCGACGCCTCCCAGGGAGTGACCAGCGGCGACCTCGCGATCGCCGGCTCGATCTGGGAGCTTGGACGGGCCGCCGTGGTGGCGATCAACAAGTGGGACCTCCTGGACGAGGAGGCGCGGGAGAAGCTGGAGTTCAGCATGCAGCGCCTGGACGAGCTGCTCGCCGACCCCGGCCGGGTCAACGTCTCGGCGCTGAGCGGGCGCGGCATCGACAAGCTCTTCGGCCCGGTCGACAAGGCGCTGGAGGCCTACCACACCAAGCTCTCCACCGGCGAGCTGAACCGCCTGTTCGAGTCGTTCGTGCGCGCGGTCAAGCCGACCTCCCACCAGGGACGGCCCTGGAAGGTCTACTACGCCACCCAGGTTTCGACCGCGCCGCCGACCTTCATGCTCTTCGCCAACCGGACCCTGCCGCGCAACGACCATTACCGCCGTTATCTGGAGAACCGGCTGCGCGAGGCGCTCGACCTCCCTGGCGTGCCCGTACGGCTGGTGATCCGCAAGCGGACCGAGTGAGGATGCGCCGTCCGCTCCTCCTGCTCGCCATCCTGTCAGCCGCCGCCGCCTGTGGGGATCGGCAGGAGGAGGCGTCTCCTCAAGCACCGCCGGCGGCGAGCCCCGTGTTCCAGCCGCCCGCGGACGGCCGCCTGACCGGGGAGCAGGTCCGGGCGTATCTCCAGAGCAAGCCGGACGTCCGGACCTCCCAGGAGTACCGCTGGGTGGAGGAGCGGGTGCGCGAGGCGCGGCGGCTGCGGGGGAGCCATGCGTTGACGGAGCGGCTCTGGCAGAGCCGCCGTAAGTACCTCGCCTCCCTCGAAGCCCGCAAGGCCGCGCTCTCCGATCCGGCGCAGAGGGCTGAGCTCGACCGGCAGATCGCGACCTTCAGAAAGGACGCCGAGGAGGCGGACCCGAAGATCACCCCCGCCCTGCGGCACAACATCGCCCTCCTCGAACGCTATGAGAGACCTGATGAGCGTTGAGGAACGCTGGGCGCGTCGCCTGGTCTGCTCGAAGACCGGCGTCACGGCGCCGCTCGACGAGCCCGCCTTCCTGTCGCCGGCCGGAGCCCCCTCGCTGGTCGAGTACGACCTGGACCCCGAAAAGGGCGAGCTCCTGCGCCGCGCGCTGCCGGAGAGGCCGTGGACCCTGTGGCGCTACCGGGAGCTGTTGCCGCTCGCCGACTTCGCCGGCCGGATCGACCTCGGGGAAGGCGCGACGCCCCTGGTCCGGCTGCGCCGTCTCGCCCCGGGGGACGTCGAGCTGCTGGTCAAAGACGAGGCCTTGAACCCAACCGGCTCGTTCAAGGCGCGCGGTCTGTCGCTCGCCGTCAACCGCGCCCGCGAGCTCGGGGCGCCCGGCGTCCAGCTGGCGAGCGCCGGCAATGCGGCCCTGGCGCTCACCGCCTACGCCGCCGCGGCCGGCCTGCCCGCCCGGGTCGCCCTCCCCGAGGATACGCCGCGCACCGTCTTCGACCGCTGCCGGGAGTATGGCGCCGAGGTGCTCGCCTCGCCAGGCACCCTCGTCGAAGCGGCGAAGCTCCTGGAGGAGGGACGCGAGCGCTTCTGGACCGTCTCGACGCTGCGCGAGCCTTACCGCGCCGAGGGCAAGAAGACCATGGGTCTGGAGCTCGCCGAGCAACTCGGCTGGGAGCTGCCGGACTGGATCGTCTACCCGTTGGGAGGCGGTACCGGGGTGGTCGGCATGCACAAGGCGTTCGACGAGTTGCGGCGGCTCGGGCTCGTCGGGCCGAAGAAGCCGCGCTTCGTGGTCGTCCAGGCGGCGGGCTGCGCCCCGATCGTACGCGCCTTCGAGCAGGGGCACGAGGCGGCCGAGCCGTGGGCCGACCCCGACACCCGGGTCTGGGGCCTCCGCGTGCCGAAGGCGATCGGCGACTTCCTGGTGCTGCGCGCCGTCCGCGAGTCCGGCGGCCGGGCGATCGCGGTCGACGAGGAGAGGCTCCCCGGCATAACCGAGCGGGCCGCCCGGCTCGAAGGTTTGAGGATCGGCCCCGAAGGCGCCGCCGCCCTGGCCGCCGTCGAGGACCTCCAAGCGGTCGGAGCCTTCCAGCCCGGCGAGCGGGTGGTGGTCTTCCAGACCGGCGATCCGGCGAACTACATCTAAAGAATGAAAGCCCCCCGCCCCGACATCCAGCGCTACCTCGACGACCTGATCCGCGCCGGCATCTCGTCCTCCGCCGCGGCGCTGGTCGGCACGCCCGAGGAGATCGAGTGGGAGGGGGCGGCGGGCGAGGCGCGCGCTGGGGCGCCGGCCACGACGTCCACCCTCTTCGACTTCGCTTCCCTCACCAAGCCGCTCGTGGGGACGCTCGCCCTCAGGCTCGATGCCGAGGGCCTGCTGCCTCTGTCCCTGCCGATCGGCGAGGTCTGGCCGGCGGCGAACCGGAAGCTGGCGAAGAAGACCCTGGAGAGCCTGCTGCGGCACCGCTCCGGCATCATGGCCTACGCCCCGCTCTACCATCTCTGCCGCTCTCGGGAGGACGTCCTTGCGCTCCTGCTCGACGAGCGCTGGACCGGGGCACGCGTTGGGACGTACAGCGACCTCGGCTATCTCCTCTGGCAGGCCTCGGCGGAGCGGCGGCTGGGCGAGCCGCTCTACGACCTGCTGCGCTCGCGGGTGCTGTTGCCGCTCGGGCTTTCCGACGTGGCGCCGTCCCCCGGCGACCGGCCCGAGGTCGCCGAGAGCCGGATGGACACCGGCATGGAGGCCCGGCTCGCCGCCCTCCGCGGGCTGACGGTGGAGATCCTCCCGCCGCCCCCGGTCGGCCTGCCGCAGGACGGAAACGCCCGGTTTGTGCATAGACTAGGAGGGGGGCTCTGCGCGCACTCCGGGCTGTTCGGCCGGCTGCGCGACCTGTGGCGGCTCGGGGCGGAATGGCTGGAGCCCGGCCATCTGTTGAAACCGGAGGGTGTTTCCGCCGCGCTGGCCGGTGGCGGGCCCTTCGCCCTGGGATGGTGGCGGAGGACCTTGAAGGGCAGCGCCGGAAAGGCCCTCGACCCCGCATCCTTCGGACATACCGGCTTCGCCGGCGGCAGCCTCTGGATCGATCCCCGGAAACGGCGGATCGCCGTCCTGCTGTCGCACCGGATCGGGCCTTTCAGCGACATGAACCGCTGGCGGCGGCGTTTCCACTCGGTGGCTCTCGCGCCCCGCCGCGGATAAACTTCGGTTCCGACCACGGAGGCAACTCTCTGATGAACGTACGAGACCTGGTTCTGGTCGACGGGGTGCGTACCCCGATGGCCGACTACAACGGATCCTTCGCCGACGTTTCGGCCATCGACCTCGCGGCGCACGCGGCCAAGGCCCTGATCGAGCGCACCGGCGTCGCGCCGGACGAGATCGACCACACCTTCGTGGGCAATGCCCTGCAGACCTCGCCCGACGCCATCTATGGCGCCCGTCACGTGGCGCTCAAGGCCGGCGTGCCCCAGGAGGTGCCGGCGCTGACCGTCAACCGCCTGTGCGGCTCCGGCATCCAGTCGGTGATCTCCGGCTCGCAGGCGATCCTCACCGGCGACGCCACGACCTGCCTGGTCGGCGGCATGGAGAACATGTCCCAGGCGCCGCACGTGATCTGGGGCGCGCGGCGCGGCTTCAAGCTGGGCCAGGGGCAGCTTCAGGACCTCCTGATGGTCTCCCTGATGGACAGCTACTGCGGCTTCTACATGGCCCAGACCAGCAACAACCTGGCCAAGGACTTCGGCATCAGCCGCGAGGAGCAGGACCAGTTCGCGCTCCTGTCGCAACGCCGGGCCGGCGAGGCCTGGGCGCAGTGCCGGCTGAGCCAGGAGGTCGTGCCGGTCGAGGTGGGGAAGGGCAAGCGGGCCAAGACCATCGACAAGGACGACCACCTGCGCCCCGAGACCACCATGGAAGACCTGGCGGGCCTGCCGACCGCCTTCGACAAGGACGGCTTCGTGACCGCCGGCAACGCCTCGGGGATCGTCGACGGCGCGGCGATGATGCTGCTGTCGACCGGCGAGCGGGCGGCGGAGCGGGGCTGGAAGACGCTCGGCCGGATCGTCTCCTGGTCGGTGGTCGGCGTCGATCCGTCGCGCATGGGCATCGGTTCGGCGCCGGCGATCCGCGCGGCGCTCGACAAGGCGGGCATGACGCTCGGCGACGTCGACCTCTTCGAGATCAACGAGGCCTTCGCCGGCCAGATCCTGGCGGTGATCAAGGACTTGGACCTCGACGTCGACAAGCTGAACGTCAACGGCGGCGCCATCGCCCTCGGCCACCCGCTGGGCGCCTCGGGCACGCGCCTGCTCATCACCCTGCTCAAGGAGCTGAACCGGCGCGGCGGCGGTGTGGGCGTCGCCTCGGCCTGCATTGGCGGCGGGCAGGGGATCGCGATGGTGGTCGAGGCCGCCGCGTGATCGACCTCACCGGGCGCCGGATCCTGGTGACGGGGGGCAGCCGCGGCATCGGCGCCGCGTGCTGCCGCCTCTTCGCGCACGCCGGCGCCACGGTCCTCATCCAATACCTGGCGAGCGGCGACCGCGCCCGGTCTTTGCTGGACGACCTGGGCCGGATCTCCCGCTGGCCGCACCGCAAGATCCGCTGCGACGTCACCGACCCCGAGCAGATCGAGTCGCTCTTCGAGTTCGTCCAGTCGGAGTGGGGCGGGCTCGACTGCCTGGTCAACAACGCCGGGGTGTGGATCTACGATCCCCTGGTCAAGCTCGACCGCGAGCAGCTCAACGCCACGCTGTCGGTCAACGTCATCGGCCCCTTCCTCTGCTCGCGCGAGGCGGTTTCCCTTCTCCAGGCCTCTCCGGACGGCAACATCATCAACGTCAGCTCGACCGCTGGCCAGCGCGGTGAGGCCTTTTACAGCGCCTACGCCGCCAGCAAGGGCGCGATGATCTCGGCGACCAAGTCGTGGTCGACCGAGCTGGCGCCGAAGATCCGCGTCAACTCGGTCGCTCCCGGCTGGGTCGAGACCGACATGACCGCCGAGGCGTTGTCGGGCGAGCGCCGGGAGGCCGCGCTGAGCTCCATCCCCCTCCACCGCATCGCGACCCCCGAGGACATCGCCGGTCCAGTGGTGTTCCTCGCCTCCTCGCTGGCCCGGCACATCACCGGCGAGATCCTGAACGTCAATGGTGGCAGCGTCCTCATCGGCTGACGGCCCCCTCTCGCTCTGGCTCTCCCGTCCCTCTCCCCCGGAGGAGGTCGACGTCGCCGTGGTGGGAGGCGGGATCGCCGGTCTCTCGACTGCGTACTGGCTCGCCCGGATGGGCAGGAAGCCCGTGCTGCTCGAAGCCGGAGCGATCGCCGGCCGCGCCTCCGGCCGCAACGCCGGTTTCCTGATCAGCGGCACGGCCTGGCCGTTCACCGTGCTCGCCGGCCGGATCGGAGAGGCCGCGACCCGGCGCTTCTGGGAGGTCTCCACCGAGAGCCGCGACCTGCTGCGCGGCGAGCTGCTCGATCCTGGAAAAATTGATTGCGACTTCCTCCCCGAGGGGAGCTGGATCGCCGCCATGACGGAACGGCCGCAGCAGGAGGCGGCGCTGCGGGAGAGCGCCGAGCTGCTCGCCGGGATGGGCTTCGACCTGGAGTGGCGGGAGGCGGCCGAAGTGCGGCGGGCGAGCGGCAGCGGCCTCCTGGGGGGAGCGATCTTCCAGCCGCGGGACGGCGGTCTCCATTCCGTCCGCCTCTGCAGGGGCATCGCGCGCCTGATCCGGGAGGCCGGGGGAGAGGTCCGCACCGGCTGGCGGGTCCACGCCATGGAGCCCGAGGGGAACCGCATCCGTCTGGTCTCGGAGGCCGGCCTCCTGAGCGCGGAGCGGGTGGTGCTGGCGATGAACGCCTACGCGCCGGCGCTGCTCCCACATCTGGCCGGCGAGGTGCGGCCTGTCCGCGGCCAGATCTTCGCCACGGAGCCCGGACAGCCGCGCGAGCTTTCGGGGGTCTGGTACGTCAACGACGGCTTCGAGTACATCCGCCAGCTCCTGGACGGGACCGTCCTCCTGGGCGGAGCACGATGGACGGCGCTGGAGACCGAGGTGGGATACGACGAGATCCCGACGGGGAAGGTCCAGGGAGCGCTCGAGATGTTCCTGCGGGACGTCTTCCCCCGGTTCGCCGATCTCCCGATCCGGCACCGCTGGGCGGGGACCATGGCCTTCACGTCCGACGGGCTGCCGCGGACCGGCCAGGTCCCGGGGCTCCCCGGCGCTTTCTATGTCGCCGGCTTCAACGGCCACGGCATGTCGCTGGGATTCGCGACCGGACGCTGGCTGGCGAGGCGGACACTGGGAGAGGAGACGGGCGAGCTGTTCAGCCCCGGCACCAGGGATGGCCGGCCGGACTCGCCGAGCGTGCTCTAACTCCTCCCGCTCTCCGCCTCCCGCAGGTATCCCAGGCACTTGTAGACCAGCTTCGCCGACAGGAAGGCGCGCGCCGGCGGGCCGCCGATCGGCGCCAGCTCGACGAGGTCCATCGCCACCACTTTTTTGGTATGGAACAGGTGGCGGAGGAGCTTGAGGGTGGGGTACCACAGCCCGCCTCCCGGCTCCGGGGTGCCGGTGGCCGGCACGAGGGACGGGTCGAAGTAGTCGATGTCGAAAGTGAGATAGATCTTCTCCGGCAGCGCCGCCAGCATCGCGGGGAACAGCTCCGCGGCGCGGTCGAGGTCGTGCCCCCAGATAACCGGCAGTCCCTTCTCGCGCACCAGCGCCGCCTCGGGAGAAGAGAGCGAGCGGATGCCCACCGCGAGGGTCGGAATCCCCTCGTCCACGATCCTTTTCATGACGCTGGCGTGGCTGTAGGGCGTGCCATCGAACTCCTCGCGCAGGTCGGCGTGAGCGTCGAACTGGACGACGCCGATCTCGCCGTGCACCGCCCGGGTCGCCTTGACCGGCGCCTGGCTGAGGCTGTGCTCGCCGCCCAGAGTCACCAGGAACTTCCCATTCTCCAGGTGTGTCCGCGCCTCGGCCTCGAGCTCGCTCAAGGCTTCGGCCATGTCGAACGCCTCGGGGAGGAACGGCGGCAGGGTGGCGATCCCCTGGCCCGAAGGATCGCTCCGCAGCTCCTCGTCGTACAGCTCCATGGCCTGCGACGCGCGGATGATCCCCGCCGGTCCGCCGGTGGTCCCCTTGCCGTAGGAGGTCGTGCGCTCGAAGGGGACCGGGAGGACGGCGACGCGGCTGGTCTCGTAGGCGCTTGTTTCGTCGTCGAGCAGGCCGAAGTTCGTGGGCAGAGAGGGCATGGGAGATCTCCAGGGAGGTTTCCGGAAGCGGGGCGTTTGTAGCAGGATGACTCCGGGAGTGTCAACGAAGGAGGAGCCATGGAATTGCCCGAAGAGATCCGCGAACGCGTCCGGACGGCCCGCAGTCTGGTCGTCTTCACCGGCGCCGGCGTGTCGCGGGAGAGCGGTCTGGACACCTTCCGCGGCGCCGGCGGCCTCTGGGAGAGGATGCGGCCGGAGGAGCTCGCGACCCCCGAGGCGTTCCGCCGCGACCCGGGTCAGGTCTGGCGCTGGTACGCCTGGCGGTATGGGAAAGCCATGGCGGCCGAGCCCAACCCCGGGCACCAGGCGATCGTCCGGCTGGAGTCCCTCTTTCCGGATTTTGTTCTCGTGACCCAGAACGTGGATAATCTCCATCCGCGCGCGGGAAGCAGGAACATCCTGGCCCTGCATGGGACGCTCGCCCTGGCCCGCTGCAACGTCTGCGGGCGCGAGCGGGACATGGGGGAGGCGATCGCGGAGTCGCCGGAGGAGCCGCCGGCCTGTGTCTGCGGCGGCCGGTTCCGGCCCGCGGTCGTCTGGTTCGGCGAGTCGTTGCCGGGAGACGTGCTGTCGGAGGCGTGCGAGGCGGCTTCGGCCTGCGATCTGTTCCTCTCCGTGGGCACCTCCTCGACCGTCTACCCGGCGGCCGGGCTGATCGAGCTGGCGGACCGGGCGGGCGCCTGTCTGATCGAGGTCAACCCGGAGCCGACCCCGTTCTCGCGCCGCATGGACCTGTGCCTCGCCGCGCCTGCCGGCGAGGCCTTGCCGCCCCTGATGGAGGCGATGGAGCGATGCCGACAGTCGAGTTCATGATCCGGGAGCTGCCGGAGGGGGAGCGTCCCCGCGAGCGCCTGCTCGAGCAGGGGAGCGGCGCCCTGTCCGACGCCGAGCTGATCGCGGTGATGCTGCGCACCGGCCGGGTGGGCGCCTCCGCCATCCAGATGGCAATGGAGCTGCTGAGGGAGAGCGGTGGCCTCTCGGGATTGTTGGGAGCGACGCCGCTCATGCTGCGCCGCAACGGCCTCGGGCCGGCCAAGGCGGCGAGCCTCCTGGCCGCGATCGAGATCGGCCGTCGCCTCGCGCGCGAGCAGATCCTCGACCGCGAGCCCATGGGCCGCCCGGCCGAGGTGGCGCGCTACCTCTCCCTTCGCTATCGGCTGCGCGACCAGGAGGTCATGGGGGCGATCTTCCTCGACTCCCGCAAGCGGCTCCTGAGCGACAAGGAGATCTACCGGGGAACGATCGACCGGGCCGCGGTCGAGCCGAGGGAGGTCCTCAAGGAGTGTCTGCTGCGCGGCGCCTCGGGGCTGATCCTCTTCCATACCCACCCGAGCGGCGATCCCTCGCCAAGCCTCGACGATACCGAATTCACCCGCCGCATGGCCCAGGCCGCCAACGTGATCGGAGTTCTCCTTGTCGACCACCTCATCCTGGCAAGCTCGGGGCGCTGGGTCTCCCTCAAAGAACGAGGGCTCTGGTAGCAGGAAATCGGCTCAGATCCCGAGACAACGGCTCATTGTCTGTACATCTGAGCCAGATACGCGTACAACGGGGCGTTTTCTGTAGATCTGGGCCGTCGTATCCGTATCTGGGCCATTGTCTCGGGATCTGAGCCAGATCTTCTTACAACGGGCCGTTGTCTGAAGATCTGAGGCGTTTTCTCGGGATCTGAGGCATTGTCTGTAGATCTGAGCCGTTGTCTCCGTATCTGAGCCATTGTCTCGGGATCTGGCTCAGATCTCCTTACAACGGGCCGTTGTCTGAAGATCTGAGGCGTATCAGTGACCAACGAATCCGGGAGGGAAGCGCCGAGGCGCATCCCTTCACCTTGGCCAGCCTGCTCAGACTTCGGGGAATACCAGGCTGTCAGGGCCGCCGTCACCGTCGGCGCCGATGCGGAGGACCATCCACCGCAACACTTCGGGAGCGTCCTCGGGTTCTCCCAGAGACCGCCAGAACGCGAACCACCGGCCCAGGGTCCAGGCCCACGGTAAGGTCTGCCTCGTCGGGGGTGTAGTCGGGAATCCAGTGGTTGTCCGGATCCTCGGCGGCTTGCTGGATCTTTTCGGGGAGTGTTGCGTGAGGAAGGAATAGGATAAGCTAAAGCCTTGTGGGAGAGAGGAATGCACCGGAGGTCTCCCTGTGATATCTGCAAGTGAGTGCTCCCGGTGCCTTGTGCCGTAAGCGCTGTGTAAGTCGCTAGCCCAAGGAGATGCTGCCATGAGGATTGCTGACAAAATTCAAGTGTCCGTACAGAAGCTGCCGACTGAGTATCAGGCAGAAGTCCTTGACTTCGTCGAATATCTCCTCGCTAAAACAACGCGTGGCGCTCAAGAGAACGAAGAGAGCCTCTGGAGCGATTTGTCACTCACCTTTGCTATGCGTGGCATGGACGACGAAGACGAGCCCCAGTACACCAC
>JBKKAU010000412.1:0-3016 GCA_046714475.1 Thermoanaerobaculia bacterium | reverse complement strand
TCATGGGATCGAACCCCATGATCTTCGCCGCCACCGCGTCGATCGCCACCTGGTCTCCCGAGGCCATCAGGATGTCCTTCTCTACGGGGATCATCGTTCGCGGGCCCGGGCCGTTGCCGCAGGTCGTGCCGTCCTTCACCGCGAAAATGCCGCTGTGGATCTCCTTCTGGATGGTCAAGAGGTCGACCAGCGTCTCGTGGATGTGCGAGTGCGTGTAGTGCCGCCGGGTGTTGAGCAGCCCGCCGAAGGCGTTCTTCATCGCTCCTGTGGTCGTCGTGTAGATGTGGCACTTGACCGTCGGCAGGTGGACGATGTTCTTGCCCAGGAAGAACTCCGGGATGGTGATCCCCTCGGGGTAGATCTTCGGCAGCACCAGCATCTTCCCCTTGGGCTGGTAGGTGATCCACTGCAGGTCCTCGGGGAAGCAGTTGTAGCGCACCGGCACGTCGTACTTGTCGAGCACCGGCAGGTAGCGGTTCAGGCGCTCGCCCTTCTTGGGATCGGTCACCACCGTGTTGTTCTGCACGCAGACCTGGTCGGTGTAGCCGTCCTGGCGGAGCTTGAGGATGGTCCCTTCGAGCTGCCACGGGGTGGTGTTGGCCCCGGGGAACGGGAAGTGCCAGGAGATGTTGTCCTTGAGGATCGTGGTCGCGCCGGGGTCGAGATGCTGCCGGACGTCGGCCATCTCCATGGTGCGCCCGACGTCCTCCAGGACGGTCTCCGGCTTGGTCTTGAGTACGGCTACACGCGCTTTGGTCGGCATACGGACGTCTCCCCTTCGTCAAACCCTCTTCAAACAAGGTCCGGCATTATACCGGTCCGGGCGCTCGCGCGCTCCGAGGGGATCCATCGCTGGTTGCTGATGGGCTTGATTTCCGGCCTGCCGGAGCGCAGAATTCTGGCGCGGCTTCGAAAAGGCAAACCCGCCGCGAGGCGGGGGCGCAAAGCCAGGGTCTCCTTCCTGTAGACCGTCCGGTTGCCGAAAAGCCCGCGGGGATGAGCATGTCCTCCCAGGGCGTTTTCTCCAGCGAGCTCCTTCCCGTTCCAGCGGTCTGCGGTTTCAGCTCCCCTGTCCGATCAGGGACGTCCTGAGCGTCCCATGGTGTGTCCCGGGCCAAGCCTCGGGTCTCTCTTGGAGGGCGTGAGAATTGCAAAGGACAACCAGGTCAGGTTCGTCGAACGGAATTCTCGTGCTGGCAGGCGCTCCCCGCTCCGAGACCGTCCTCGTCACCGGCGCCACCGGGTTCGCCGGCGGGCAACTGGCGCGCCGGCTCATCCGGCTCGGCTACTCGGTGCGCGCCCTGGTGCGCCCCACCTCCAGGGTCCAGCCGCTCGTCGACCTCGGCGTCGAGCTCTGCCCGGGAGACATCACCCGCACCGCCGACGTTGCCCGCGCCGCCGAGGGCGTGAGGAAGATCTACCACATCGCCGCGCTGTACCGCGCCGCCGGCCTGCCGGATACCGACTACTACGAGGTCAACCTCGGCGGTACCGAGAACGTCCTGTCCGCCGCGCGCCGGCATGGCGTCGAGCGGGTGATCCACTGCAGCACCGGCGGCGTCCACGGCGACGTCCACGAGATCCCTTGCACCGAGGAGTCGCCGCTCAACCCCGGCGACATCTACCAGCAGACCAAGCTCGCCGGCGAGTTGCGGGCCCGCGAGGCGTTCGCCCGCGACGTGCGCGGCACGGTGGTGCGCCCCGCGGCCATCTACGGCCCCGGCGACATGCGCCTGCTCAAGCTCTTCCGCACCATCCATGGCGGCAGCTTCCGCATGTTCGGCTCGGGCGAGGTCTGCTACCACCTGATCTACATCGACGACCTGATCGACGGCATCCTGCTCTGCGGCGAGCGCCCGGAGGCGCTGGGCGAGGTCTTCCTCCTCGCCGGCCCACGGTATCTAAAGCTCAACGAGCTGGCCTCCCTGGTCGCCGCGGCGGTCGGGGTCGAGCCGCCCCAGGGGCATCTGCCCATGTGGCCCCTGATGGCGGCGGCGGTGGCCTGCGAGGCGGTCTGCCGGCCGCTGGGGCTCGAGCCGCCCCTCTACCGGCGCCGGGCCGACTTTTTCCGCAAGAACCGGGCGTTCTCCAGCGACAAGGCACGAAGGTTGCTTGGCTTCCTGCCGAAGGTTGACCCGGCTGACGGCCTGCGCCGGACCGCGCACTGGTATTTCGAGAACGGCTACTTGCGCGAGTCGCGGCGGAGGGGTGCGGCCTAACCAGGAGGACGGCCCCCTTGTCGATTCGAGCCAAGACCGTGATCGAGAACACTCTGCGCGGGGTGCCGCCGCTGTACCGGTTGGCTTCGCGCGTCTACCACAAGGTCAACAACTCTTTCCGGACGCTCAGCCCCGGCGCGCCGCAGGCCATCCGCAGAGCGTTCGAGCTGGCCCGGGAACAGGCCCGGGGCGGCGAGGTGGGCGATTACTACGAATTCGGCGTCTTCCGCGGCTTCACCTTCCTGAGCGCGCAACGCGCCTGCGACGAGCTCGGGATCACCGACACGCGGTTCTACGGCTTCGACTCCTTCCAGGGGCTCCCGCCGACCGAAGGGGTCGACGCGGGCGACACCCGGTTCTTCGAAGGCCAGTTCGCCTGCAGCAAGCCGGAGGTCATCCAGAACCTGACCCGTCAGGGTTTCGACTGGACGCGCGCCGAGCTGATCGAGGGCTTCTTCAGCGACTCGCTCACCGCGGAGCTCAAGAGCCGCCTGCCGCGCCGCCGGGCCGCGGTGGTGGTTCTCGACTGCGACCTCTACTCCTCGACCCAGGAGTCCCTCGCCTGGCTCTCCGACCTGCTCGGCGACGGCTCCATCCTGCTCTTCGACGATTGGTACTCATACGGCAAAGACCCCGACAAGGGGCAGCCCAAGGCGTTCCTGGAGTTCCTGGAGCGGCACCCGCGCCTGCGCGCCGAAGAGGGCTGGGAGTTCACCAACCACGGCAAGGTCTTCACCCTGCGCGCGGTGTGACGGCCGGGCGCGCTGGATCGCGCCCCCAAAAAAGGGGTTTGAAAA
>JBKKAU010000411.1:0-2505 GCA_046714475.1 Thermoanaerobaculia bacterium | reverse complement strand
GTGTCACCTGCCGGGGGCGTGGCCGACCCCCTGCATAGAAGGGACCAGCGAATGACAGACGCTATCGCAGCGCCCGGCGTTGCGCCCGAGGCCGAGGCGTGACCGGCGGTGGACGGTTCGGGATGGTGCCGGCCAGAGCCTTCGACGACGTGCGGATGACCGACAGCCTCGTCTCCGTCCTCGGCCTGCTCGCCACCTACGGGAACCGTGACGGATGGTGCCACCCCAAGCTCAGGGAGATGGCCGTGCGCCGCGGCGTGAGCAGGCAGGCCGTCTCCGCTGCCCTCCTGAAACTCGCCGGTTACGGCTACGTGGAGACCCGGCCGACCGAACGAGCGGACGGGGGGACGAGCCACAACGAGTACCGGATCGTCCATGACCTGGACCTTGCCGAGCAGTTCACCAGGCCCGCCCAGATTGACGCCCCGTCAACTTCTGAGATTGATGGGGGGTCAATCTCTGGGGTTGACGCCCCGTCAACTTCTGACGTTGACGGTAATAAGGAACAGACCATTGAACAGACCAGAGGAACAGACTTGGCGCCTGTCGGCGCGCCGACGATCCGTGGCCGGGATCTGCTCTTCGAGGCCGTTGCCGACTCGTGCGGTATCGACTGGCACCAACTGACCAACTCAGCCCGCGGTCCCCTTGTCCGCGCCGTCAACGAACTGCGGAACATCGGAGCCGCACCCCAGGAAGTCATCCGCCGAGGCAACGCCTACCGGACCCGGTTCGACGGTTGCGCCCTCACCCCAATGGCGCTCGTCAAGCACTGGCCGACGCTCGACCGCCCGGCGCAGCCCGCCGTGCGCGGCTCCAACCGCTCGCTCGTCAACGGGGCCCGCTGGGTCGCATCGAAGGAGGGCCGATGACCCACTCCGCCATCGTCCGGCTGGTGATCAAGCTCTATGCCGCTGCCGGCGCAAGGGAAGCGACCGACGTCGATTTCGAGGTCTACGCCGAAGCTCTGGACGACATGACCGACGAGCGCGGCGAAGCGGCCGGCCTCGCTCTGATCCGCAACATCGACCTTGCAAAGAACCGTCCGTCACCAGGAGCCGTTCGGGCAGCGGCTCAAGAGATCGCCCAACGGGAATCGCTTCGACGCATGAACGATCAACGGGCACTGTCCTGGACCACAGAGCCTCCGCTGTCGAGCGCCGAAGGGATCGCGTGGGTTGAGCAGATCCGCCAGCAGAAGCTACGCCGCGGCGGCGACCCCCGGCCCATCGGAGAGTCGCTGTGAGCCGCGCCAACCTCGACGCGCTGATCCCGAGAAGCCTGTTGAACCGGCCGAGCAGGGTCCGTCACTACGCCATCGCCGCTGTCGGCTCCATCGGAGGAAACCCGTCCACCCGAACGATGTTCTGGTGCCAGATCCCGGCCGGGTTCGAGATGGACGCATGGAAGATCCAACCTCACCGGGGCCCGCTCTGCGTCCTCTGCGCCGCCCACGCCAACGCCATAGGGGACACATCACCAACCGAGGAGGACGCGGCCGATGGCTGATCGCTCCCAACGCCGAGCCGACGAGGAGCGCCTACGCCGCGAACGGCGCGAGCTGGCCGAACGGCTGGCGATCGACTGATGACTGACCTGACCCCCGACCGCACACCCGACTTCGACAACCAGTACGCCATCGAGCGGCGCAGCGTCCCCGTCAACCACTGGCACCGCATCCTCGTCCTGATGGTCGGCACCGACCTGCGGGGAGCCAAGCGGCAACTGGCGGATCAACGCAAAGACGAGCCCGACGCGGAGTACCGCCTCGTGCGCCGCCCGGCCACGAGCTGGGAGCCGGTAGATGCCTGATCTGACCCCCGACCAGCAAGCCCTCTGCGACCGCGAACGCGTGCGAAGGCAGGACCCCGCCTACCGCGACTCGTTGGCGCGCTCAGAGGTCGAGCGCCTCCTGAACTGGCCCGAGCTGATCCACGTCGAGTTCGACATCTGCGTGCTCTGCGCCGAAGGCGACCGCGGCGAGTGCCACTCCCCGGGCTGTGCGTTCTGGATGTGCGATGCGCCGTCGTTGAAGTTCCTCAACACCCTCGCCGATCGCGTGGAACTGCGGTCCCGTGGCTGATCGTCCCTCTCCCGGAGAGCAGCTACAGGACCGCCCGCGGTTGCTCGACTTGTTCTGCAAGGCAGGTGGCTGCACCCGCGGCTATCAACTCGCCGGGTTCTACGTCGTTGGCGTGGACATCGAACCCCAGCCCAATTACTGCGGCGACGAGTTTGTCCAGGCCGACGCTGTGGGGCTTCTGGAAGCTGGATCGGTCATCGGGTTCGATGCCTACCACGCGAGCCCGCCTTGCCAGTTCTACAGCGTCCTCGCTGCGATGCACGCCGACATCGACTACCCGGACCTCATCGACCCGGTGCGTGCGGCCCTCGTCAGAATCGGCAAGCCGTTCGTCATCGAGAACGTCCCCGGTGCCCCCCTCCTGAGCCAACCGGGCCTCTTCGGGCTGCACGGCATCCGCATGTGCGGGACGGCGTTCGGTC
>JBKKAU010000410.1:0-4973 GCA_046714475.1 Thermoanaerobaculia bacterium | reverse complement strand
GGAGACGTGGGACGCGGTCCCGCACCCCATCGTCCACGCGCTGAACCTGACGGCCCCGGGCGGCGCGGTCCTCGACCGTATCGAAACGGCGCGACTCCACGCCTTCGACAGCCTGGTCTCCCTGGCGCAGGGGCTGGAGCGCTCGGCGTCCGGAGAAGCTGTGCGGATCGGCGTGCTCTCGAACGGCCTGCAGAGAGTCTCGGGAGAGCGGGTGACCCACCCGGAGAAGGCCCTGCTCCTCGGCCCGGTCGCGGTGATCCCGCAGGAGGTCCCGAGCCTGTCGCTCCAGAGCCTCGACCTCGTCCTGCCCGAGCCGGGGAGCCTTGAGGAGGAGGACCTGGCCGACGACCTGATGGCCGAGATGGCCGCGCCGGCGGTCCGTCCGGCCGAGGCGGTGGTCGCCTTCCGTGGCGGCGAGCGCTGGGTGCGCGGCTTCGGCCCGGTCCGGCTGGAGGGCCGTAGCGAGCCGTTCTCCCGCTTGCGCGAAGGCGGCGTCTACCTGATCACCGGCGGCCTCGGCGGGCTGGGCCTGGCGCTCGCCGAGGAGCTGGCCGGCAGGGTACGCGCGAAGCTGGTGCTGACCGGCCGCCAGGCGCAGCCGTTGTCCGCCGAGACGGCGCGGGTGTTCGCGGCCCTGGGCGCCGAGGTCGAGACCTTCGCCGCCGACGTCACCGACCCGGAGGCGATGGCCGCCGCGGTGCGCTTCGCCGAGGGGCGCTTCGGCGCCCTCCATGGCGTGGTGCACGCCGCGGGCGTCCCGGGCGGCGGCATCGTCCACTTGAAGACCCCGGAGGCGGCCTGGCGGGTGATGGCGCCCAAGGTCCAGGGCACGCTGGTGCTCGACGCGGCGCTCGCCGGCCGCGACCTCGACTTCTTCGTCCTCTGCTCGTCGATCAACGCGGCGATCGGCGGCTTCGGCCAGAGCGACTACGCGGCGGCCAACGCCTTCCTCGACGCCTACGCCCAGGCGGGCTGGCGCGGCGCCCGGCGCGGCCGGTTCACGGCCTCGATCGCCTGGGACCGCTGGGAAGAGGTCGGCATGGCGGCGCGCTCGTCCTCGCCGCTGGCGCTCTGGGGCCGCGCGCCGGGGCCGGCGCCGGAGCATCCGCTGCTCGACGCCTGCCTCGTCGAGACGCCGGAGCGCGAGATCTACCTGACGACGCTCAGCCCCGAGAAGCACTGGGTGCTCTCCGAGCACTGGATCGCCGGCCGGCCGACGGTGCCGGGCACGACCTATCTGGAGATGGCGCGGGCGGCGTTCTCCAGGAGGGCCGGGGGGCGCTCGGTCGAGCTGCGCGAGGTCGTCTTCCTGGCGCCGCTGGCGCTCGATCCCGGGCAGACGCGCGAGGCGCTGACCCTGCTGGAGAAGGACGGCGACGGCTTCGCCTTCCGCGTCGTTAGCAAGACCGGCGTCGAAAACGGCGAGGCGCTCTGGCAGGAGCACGCCCGCGGCCGCATCGACGCCCGCGAGGCGGCGGCGCCCGGCCGGCGCGACGTGGCCGGGCTGCTTTCCGAAGGCCGTGAGGTCACTGTCGATGAGGTTGTAGGCGCCCACCGGGAAAACGGCGCCGGTTTCCTGGTGACCGGGCCGCGCTGGCAGAGCTTGAAGAGGCTCCAGGTGGGCGACGGCGAGAGCCTCGCCGTGCTGGAGCTGGACGAGGGCTTCGCCGCCGACCTCGCGCTCTACGAGCTGCACCCGGCGCTGCTCGACGTGGCGGCCGGCGCCGTCCAGTTCCTGGCCGAGGGCAACTTCCTGCCGCTCGCCTACGAGAGCCTGCGCCTGCACGCGCCGCTCGCCCGCCGCGGCTACAGCCACTTCCGGCTGCGCGGCGCGGACGGAGGCGTGGGCGAGACGATCACCTGCGACATCACCCTGCTCGACGAGGAGGGCCGCGAGTTGGTCGAGATCGAGGGCTTCTCCATGCGGCGGGTGAGCGACGCCGCGGCGGCCCAGCTCCAGGGGGTCTCGGGAGAGACGCGCGGCACCCTGCGGCTCCAGGGGCTGCCGGGCTTTGGCGGCCCGGGCGACGAGGATGCGGCGGCCCAGCGGCTCGGAGATGGCATCTCGCCGCACCAAGGAAGAGAGGCCTTCCTTCGCGTCCTGCGCGAGGGCGGGGTGCCTCACGTCGTCGTTTCGACCCGCGATCTCGAGGCGGTGATCGAAGACGTCGCGGCCCTCACCCGGTCGCGTCTGGCCGAGGAGCTCGGGAAGCTCACTGCGCCGTCCGCTACTCATGCCCGTCCGGAGGTCAGCAGCGCCTACACCGCCCCCACCGACGACTTCGAGCGCCAGGTCGCCGAGGTCTGGGAGCGGGTCCTGGGCATTGAGCGGGTCGGCGTCCACGACAACTTCTTCGAGCTCGGCGGCACGTCGCTGACCGGCATCCAGCTCGTCACCGAGCTCAAGAAACGGCTCCACGTGGACCTGCCGACCGTGAGCATCTTCGAGGCGCCGACCGTCGCGTCGCTGGCCCGCTACATGCGCCCGGCACCAGGCGCCGGGGGGACCGTGTCGGCGTTCCAGCAGACCCGCAGCCGGGCCGAGAAGAAGAAGACGGCCCTGCAACAGGTGGCCCGAAAGAGGAGACGATGAGCGAGCCCGAAGTTCCCGAAACCGGCGAAGAAGGCCGTGACATCGCCGTGATCGGCATGTCGGGCCGTTTTCCGCGCGCCCGCGACCTCGCCGAGCTGTGGCGCAACCTGCGCGATGGCGTCGAGGCCGTGACCTTCTTCTCCGACGAGGAGCTGGCCGCGGCCGGCGTGCCGCGTGAGCAGTACGAGCACCCGCGCTACGTCAAGGCCGGCAGCGTGATGGAGGGGGTCGATCTCTTCGACGCCTCCTTCTTCGGCTACAACGCGCGCGAGGCCGGGATCATGGACCCGCAGCAGCGCCTGTTCCTGGAGCACGCGTGGTCGGCGCTGGAGGACGCGGGCTACGTCCCCGACCGCTACCAAGGGCTGATCGGCGTCTACGCCGGCGTGGCCTGGAACACCTACCTGCTCTCCAACCTGACCTCGAACCGGGAGCTGTTCGACGGCGGCGGCGGGTTCCAGGTGTTCATCACCAACGACAAGGACTTCATGCCGACGCGGGTCAGCTACAAGCTGAACCTCAAGGGGCCGAGCGTCGTCGTCCAGACCAGCTGCTCGACGTCGCTGGTGGCGGTCCACCTGGCCTGCCTGTCGCTGCTCAACTACGAGTGCGACATGGCGCTGGTCGGCGGCGTCACGGTGAAGGTGCCGCAGGTCGAGGGCTACTTCTTCCACGAGGGCGGCCTCGCCTCGCCGGACGGCCATTGCCGCTCCTTCGACGCCAAGGCCGCCGGCACCATCTTCGGCAGCGGCATCGGCGTCGTGGTGCTGAAGCGCCTCGCCGAGGCGATCGAGGACGGCGACCGCGTCCGCGCCGTGATCAAGGGCTCGGCGATCAACAACGACGGCTCGCTCAAGGTTAGCTACACGGCGCCGAGCGTCGAAGGGCAGGCCGGCGTGATCGCGGCGGCGCACGCCATGGCCGGCGTCGACGCCGGGACCATCGAGAGCATCCGTTACATCGAGACCCACGGCACCGGCACCTCGCTCGGCGACCCGATCGAGGTCACGGCGCTGACCAAGGTCTTCCGCGAGAGCACCGAGGAGAAGGGCTTCTGCGCCCTGGGCTCGATCAAGAGCAACGTCGGCCACCTCGACGCCGCGGCCGGCATCGCCGGCTTCATCAAGACGGTGCTGGCGCTGGAGAACCGGCAGATCCCGCCGAGCCTCAACTTCGAGAAGCCGAACCCGGCGATCGACTTCGAGACCAGCCCGTTCTTCGTCAACACCGCGCTGCGCGACTGGGAAACTGTGGAAGACGAGCCGCGCCGCGCCGGCGTCAGCTCGTTCGGCGTCGGCGGCACCAACGCCCACGTCGTGCTCGAAGAGGCGCCGGAGCCCGAGCCGTCCGGCGCCGCGCGGCCCTGGCAGCTCCTGCTGCTGTCGGCCCGCAGCGACGCGGCGCTGGAGACGGCGACGGCGAACCTGCGCCACCGTCTAGAGGGGCTCGAGGAACTGGAAGAGGAAGAGAGCCCTCTGCCTGACGTCGCCTATACGCTGGCGGCCGGCCGCACGGTCTTCCGCCACCGCCGCGCCCTGGTCTGCCGCGACCGCGCCGAGGCGCTGGAGCTGCTCGCCGATCCGGCGCGGGTCCTGACTGCGGCCGACGCCGAGGACCCGCGTGAGCGGCCGGTGGTCTTCCTGTTCTCGGGCCAGGGCTCGCAGTACCCCGGCATGGGGCGCGAGCTGTACGAGGCCGAGCCGGTCTTCCGCCAGGAGGTCGACCGTTGCGCCGAGCTGCTGCGGCCGCGTCTGGGCCTGGACCTGCGCACCCTTCTCTTCCCCGCTTCGGGCGGCGAAGAGGAGGCGGCGCGCCGTCTGGAGCAGACCGCGCTCACCCAGCCGGCCCTCTTCACGATCGAGTACGCGCTCGCCCGGCTCTGGATGAGCTGGGGGGTCCAGCCGGCGGCCATGCTGGGGCACAGCATCGGCGAGTACGTCGCCGCCTGCCTGGCCGGCGTCTTCGAGCTGCCCGACGCGCTGGCGCTGGTCGCGGCGCGCGGCCGGCTGATCCAGGAGCTGCCGGCCGGGGTCATGCTCTCCGTGCCGCTGCCCGAGGAGGAGCTGGCGCCGCTCCTCGGCTCCCGCATCTCCATCGCGGCGGTCAACGAGCCGTCGCGCACGGTGGTCTCGGGTCCGTCCGACGCCGTCGAGGAGCTGGAGCGGACGCTCGCCGGGCGCGGTATCGAGAGCCGGCGGCTCCACACCTCGCACGCCTTCCACTCGCCGATGATGGAGCCGGCCCTGGCGCCGTTCACCGCCGAGGTGGCGAAGCTCAGGCTCAAGGCGCCGCGGATCCCGTTCGTCTCCGACGTCACGGGCACCTGGATCGCGCCCGAGCAGGCGACCGATCCTGGCTACTGGGCGCGCCACCTGCGCCA
>JBKKAU010000409.1:0-2185 GCA_046714475.1 Thermoanaerobaculia bacterium | reverse complement strand
CAGACGGTCGACGCGCTGATGAAGCTGGAGCTGCCGGCCGGCGTGGACGTCGAGATCAAGGCTTTCGGCAAGTAGCCGCAGGGAGACGCGTCAATGGAAGGCATGCTGGGACAGAAAGTGGGGATGACCCAGATCTACGTCGAGGACGGGACGGTCATCCCGGTGACGGTGATCAAGGCGGGGCCCTGCCTGGTGGTACAGAGGAAGACCGTCGAGACCGACGGCTACGACGCCGTGCAGCTCGGCCTGGTCGAGGACCGGCCGCCGCGCAAGGTGACCAACCCGCGCTCCGGCCACTTCAAGAAGGCCGGCGTGCCGGCGTTGCGCCGGCTGATGGAGTTCCCGCTCCCTGCAGGCAGCGGCGGCAACGCCGCCGAGGGTGGCACTGGAGAGGGTGGCACTGGAGAAGCCGGCGAGGTCAAGGCGGGCGACGAGGTGAAGGTCTCGATCTTCGCCGAGAAGGAGTGGGTCGACGTGGTCGGCACGAGCAAGGGCAAGGGCTTTCAGGGCGTCGTCAAGCGCCACGGGTTCCGCGGCGGCCGGGCGACGCACGGCTCGATGTTCCACCGCGCCCCGGGCTCGATCGGCTCTTCGGCGTATCCGTCGCGCGTCTTCAAGGGCATGCGCTCCAGCGGCCGGATGGGCGGCGACCGGGTGACGGTGAAGAACCTGCAGGTCGTCAAGGTCGACCCCGAGCAGAACCTGCTCTACGTGCGCGGCGCCGTGCCGGGGCCGAAGAACGGCTACCTGGCGATCACGCGGGCCAAGCGCGGTTGAGCCCCGAGGAGTCATCGATGAAGATCGCGGTCAAGAACTTCGACAATCAGCAGGTGCGGGAGATCGAGGTCCCGGATACGGTGTTCGGCTATCCGTACAAGGAGCACCTGATCCACGAGGCGGTCCAGGCGTACCTCGCCGGGCTGCGCGCCGGCACCCACAAGACCAAGCACCGCGGCGAGGTGTCCGGTTCGGGCAGGAAGCTGTGGCGCCAGAAGGGGACGGGTCGGGCGCGCACGGGCGACATCCGCAACCCGAAGTGGCGCAAGGGCGGCACGGTCCACGGGCCGGTGCCCCGCAGCCACGAGAAGGACCTCTCGGTGCGTGAGAAGAAGAACGCGCTGCGCTCGGCGCTGTCGCGCCTCGCGGCCGAGGACGGCATCGTGGTGCTGGAGAGCCTGGAGCTCGACAGCCATCGGACGCGCGACCTGGTGCGGCGTCTCGGCGGTTTGGGCATCGAGGGCAAGGCCCTGGTGGTCGACAGCCGGGACAACCGCAACCTGGCGCTCGCGGCCCGCAACGAGGGCCGGATCAAGGTGGTGGACGCGCTGGCGGTCAACGTCTACGACGTGATCGACCGGTCGCGGCTCGTGCTGAGCGAGGACGCCCTGAACCGGCTGGTGGAGGTGCTGACGAAATGAGAGTCCAGGAAGTGATCCGGCGCCCGCTGATCACCGAGAAGTCGACGGTGATGCGCGACGCCATGAACATCATCGCTTTCGAGGTGCACCGCGACGCCAACAAGATCGACGTCAAGCGCGCGGTCGAGGCCCAATTCAAGGTCAAGGTGGCCGAGGTGCGCATCGCCAAGATGCACGGCAAGACGCGGCGCCAGGGGCGTTTCGTCGGCCGCCGGCCGGACTGGAAGAAGGCCTACGTGCGGCTGGCCGAGGGCGAAAAGCAGATCGAGTTCTTCGAGGGGATGTAGAGCGATGCCGACCAAGCAGAGAAAGCCGGTCAACTCTTCGAGCCGGTTCCAGACGTATCTGACGTTCGACGAGATCACCCGGGATCAGCCCGAGAAGTCGCTGACCCAGGGCAAGAGCTCGAGCGGCGGGCGCAACAACGGCGGCCAACTCACCTCGTGGTGGCGCGGCGGCGGTCACAAGCGGCGCTACCGCACGATCGATTTCAAGCGGCAGAAGCACGGCGTGCCGGCCAAGGTCGCGACCATCGAGTACGACCCGAACCGCTCGGCGCGCATCGCGCTGCTCCATTACGCCGACGGCGAGAAGCGCTACATCCTCTGGCCGGACGGCCTGGCGGTGGGCGCCGAGGTGATGTCGGGCGACAAGGCCGAGGTCAACGTCGGCAACGCCCTGCCGCTGCGGCTGATCCCGCTGGGCACGGTGATCCACAACATCGAGCTCAAGATCGGCAAGGGCGGCCAGATGGTGAGGAGCGCCGG
>JBKKAU010000408.1:0-6350 GCA_046714475.1 Thermoanaerobaculia bacterium | reverse complement strand
TGGTGGGGTATGGTCTGTGCTGGTTGGGGGGGGGGGTGGGGGTCGGGGTTGGCGCGGCGGGGGGGGGGGCGACGGTGGGGGCGCCGGAGGATGACGACGTGATCTCTCTCGCCCCCGCGTCTCCGCGCGTCGTGCGCCGCGCCTCCTCCCCCATGGAGATCTGGCGCGCCCGCCACCTGCTCTGGAACCTGGTTCTGCGCAACCTGCGGATCAAGTACCAGCACTCGTTCCTGGGCTTCGTCTGGACGCTGCTCAACCCGCTGCTGACCATCGCCGTGCTGGTCGGGGTGTTCCGTTTCGTCGTGCGCCTCGACGTGCCGCACTACTGGGCCTTTCTGCTCTCCGGCTATTTCGTCTGGAGCTTCGTGTCCCAGACCCTCACGGCGGCGACGGCGGTGCTGCCGGAGCACGCGCACCTCGCCCGCAGCGTCCCCTTCCCCGCCGAGATCCTGGTCCTGGCAGCCGTCCTTTCACGGTCGGTCGAGTTCGCCGTGGAGCTCACGATCACGGTGACGCTGCTGATCGTCTTTCATCACCACGGCCTGCCCCTCTCGCTCGTCTGGCTGCCTCTGCTCCTGGCGCTGCACCTCGCCCTGGTCTTCGGGCTGACGCTGGGGGTCTCGACGCTGTCGGTCTTCTTCCACGACGTCCAACACGCCCTGCCGATCGGGCTGATGATCCTGTTCTACGCCTCACCGATCTTCTACCCGGCGGAGCTGGTGCCTGAATCGGCCCTGCCTTTCTACCTCCTCAACCCTTTCGCCAGCCTGCTGACGATGTTCCAGAGCGTGCTCTACCACGGCGAGGCGCCCGACCTCCGCATCTTCGGTGCGGCCGCCGCTCTGGCCATCGCGATCGCAGCCCTTGGATATGCCACGTTCCGCCGCTATCGCCCGGTTTTTGCCGAGATCGTCTGAGCCGATGAAGGCTCCGGCCGCGCTCCGTCCGGCGATCGTCTGCCACGGGGTCGGCAAGAGCTTCTATTACTACCAGCACCGCACGACGTCGCTGCGCGAGGTGTTCCGGCGCCACCTGATGCGCCGGCCGATCCATGTGCGCCAGGCCCGCTTCGCCGTCTCCGGCGTCAGTTTCGAGGTCCTCCGCGGCGGATCGGTGGCGCTGATCGGCTCCAACGGTTCGGGCAAGAGCACGATGCTGCGCCTGCTCGCCGGCATCTATCAGCCGACCGAAGGCGAGATCGAGATCGAAGGCCGGATCGGCACCGTCATCGAGCTGGGGGCGGGCTTCCACCCGGAGCTGACCGGGATCGAGAACGTCCACCTCTATGGGGCGCTGCTCGGCCTCAGCGGGCGCGAGCTCGCCGCCCGTCTGCCCGGCATCGTCGAGTTTTCCGGGATCGATGATTTCATCACCATGCCGGTCAAGTACTACTCCTCGGGCATGCAGGCGCGCCTCGCCTTCTCCGTGGCGGTCGCGGTCGAGCCGGAGGTCCTGCTGCTCGACGAGGTCCTGGCCGTGGGCGACCAGGAGTTCCGGGAGCGCTGTCTGGACCGGCTGCGCCGGTTCCGCGCCCGCGGCGGCACGCTGGTGCTGGTCTCGCACGACCTGGATAGTCTCTCCGGCCTCTGCGATCGCGCCCTCTGGCTGGAAGGGGGGCGGGTGCGGATGGACGGCGGCCTCGACGAGGTGATCGAGGCCTATCGGGGTTCGGCCCCCATCTCATGAGGAGGAGCGTCGTGTTCCGACCCATCCGAGTCGTCGACGTCGAGCTGAGCGAGCCTCTCCCGGACCTCGAAGGGCTGGACCGCTACGGGGCCGTGCAGGCGCTGGTCCGGCTGCATGGCCGTCCGGTCGTCTCCTTACGGCTGCCGGTCGAGGAGGGCCGTCTTCCCGCGGCCCGCCTGGAGCGCGCCGTCTTCGACCAGGGCCGGTGGCAGCTCATGGAGGCCCTGCTGGAGGAGGAGATGGCGCGCGACGAGTGGCGGCCGCCCGACCGCCTGCCGCTCGTCACGGCCGCGGTCTGCACCCGCAACCGGGCGGAGGACCTGGCAGGGTGCCTGGAGGCGCTGGAGCGGCTCGACTATCCCGCCCTCGACCTTCTGGTGATCGACAACGCGCCGGCGGACGACGCGACCGAGCGGCTGGTCCGCGAGCGCCATCCGCGCGTGCGCTACTGCCGCGAGCCGCGGCCCGGGCTCGACTGGGCGCGCAACCGGGCGGTCCTGGAAGCCCGCGGCGAGATCGTCGCCTTCACCGACGACGACGTGCGGGTCGATCTCCGCTGGGCGCGGGCGATCGCCGAGGTGTTCGCGGACAGCCCCGACGTGATGGCGGTGACCGGACTGGTTGCGCCATACGAGCTGGAGACCGACGCCCAGGCGCTCTTCGAGACCTACGGCGGCTTCGGCCGGGGCTGTCTGCGCCAATGGTTCCACGCGCCGCCGCGGCGGGGGAACGGCCCGCACATCAGCCATCACGGGGCCGGCCGGTTCGGCACCGGCGCGAACATGTCCTACCGCCGTTCGCTGTTCGACCGCATCGGCCTGTTCGACCCGGCGCTCGACGTGGGGACGGTCACCAACGGCGGCGGCGACCTGGAGATGTTCTTCCGCGTCCTCCACTCCGGCCATACGCTGGTCTACGAGCCGCGCGCCCTGGTCTTCCACCGCCACCGCCGCGACGCCGGCAAGCTGCGGGAGCAGATCGCCAACAACGGCGTCGGCTTCTACTCCTTCCTGGTCCGCACCGCGCTCGCCTACCGCGAGGAGCGCGCCAAGTGCCTGCGCTTCGGCGCCTGGTGGTTCGGATGGTGGAGCGTCAAGCGGCTGGTGCGCTCCTATCTCTCCCCCGGAGGCTTCCCGCGCGACCTGATCCTCGCCGAGCTTAGGGGGTCCCTCCAGGGCCTGCCCCGCTATGCCCGGGCACGGCGCGCCGCGGACGCGATCGCGCGGCAGTACGGCGAGGAGCTGCCGCCGCCCGCCGCCGCCCGCGCGACGCTGGTCCCCCGCAAGCCGATGGCCGTGCGGCTCGTCGACTGCGACCAGCTCGCGCCGTTGACCGACGTCGGCGAGTACGCGAACGTCCGAGTGTTCTTCAGCCGGGACGGAGCGGTCCTGGGGCACCTGGACATCGCCCATTACGGCGAGGCGGTGAGCGCCGCGCGGCTGCGGGACGAGATCGCGCCGCGCCTCGTGGACCGGCGGCTGAAAGGGGCATGGGAGGACGGGCTCGAGCGGCGCTGCAGGGACCTGCTAGCGGCGGCGGGCTCCCACCTGCCGCGTCCGGCAAGGCCGCAGGCGCGTCCCGTCCGGCTCTCCCTGGAGACCGCGGTGTCGATCGTGGTCGCCACCCGCGACCGGCCGGAGGCGTTGCGTGAATGCCTGGCCTCGCTGGTCGCCCAGGACTCGCCGCGCCCGGTCGAGATCGTGGTGGTCGACAACCACCCCGCTTCCGGGCTGACGCCGCCGGTGGTCGCCGGGTTCCCCGGCGTGGTGCTGGTGGAGGAGACGCGCGCCGGGCTCTCCTACGCCCGCAACCGGGGCTTCCTCGCCAGCCGGGGGGAGATCCTGATCGCCACCGACGACGACGTGGTCGTGCCTCCGGGGTGGCTGGAGGCCCTGGTCGCGCCGTTCACGCGGGCCGACGTCATGGCGGTGACCGGCAATGTCCTGCCGCGGGAGCTGGAGACCGAGTCGCAGCGTCTGTTCGAGGCCTACGGCGGCCTCGGCCGGGGTTATTACCGATGGGAGTGCGACCGCCGCTTCTTCGACCACTTCCGCCGGGCGGTCCCCACCTGGGAGCTCGGAGCGACGGCCAACGCGGCCTTCCGCGCCTCGATCTTCGCGGACCCGCGGATCGGGCTGTTGGACGAGGCGCTCGGAGCGGGCATGCCCACGGGCGTGGGCGAGGACACCTACCTCTTCTATAAGGTGCTCAAGGCCGGCTTCACCCTGGTCTACGAGCCCGCGGCCTGGGTCTGGCACCGCCACCGCACCGACCCGGAAGCGTTCCGCAAGCAGATCTTCGCCTATAGCAAGGGGCACGTGGCCTATCACCTGACCACGCTGTTCCGCGACCGCGACCCGCGGGCCCTGGTGCGGATCGCGCTGGAATTGCCGCGCGCGCACCTCTCCCGGATCGCCCGCCGCCTGCTCGGCAAGAGCCACTACCCGGTGTCGATGGTCCTCCTCGAAGCCTGGGGAAACCTGCTGGGTCCCTGGGCGCTGTTCCAGGCCCGCCGCCGCGTGCGCCGGGAGGGCCGCAGCGCGGGATCGGGCCAGCCTGCCGCGAGCCCCTCCCCTGCCGAGGCGGGGACCGGCTGAGGACGCGTTTGGACGTCTCCGTCGTCATCCCGGCGCGCGACGCGGCCTCGACCCTGGGAGAGACGCTCGGCTCGCTGCAGGCGCAGACCTTTCGGGGCTGGGAGGCGGTCGTGGTCGACGACGGCTCGACGGACGGCACGGCCGCCCTGGCCGAGGCGGCCGACGACCCGCGGATCCGCGTGGCGAGCCGGCCGCCGCTCGGGGTGAGCGTGGCGCGCAACGCCGGCCTGGCCCTGGCGCGGGGCCGCTGGCTGCTCTTCCTGGACGCCGACGACCTCCTCGACCCCTGTCATCTCGAACGGATGACCGGCGCGCTCGCGGAGGGCACGGCGGACGCGGCCTGCTGTGGCTGGAGCTTCTTCGATTCACGCGGCCGGCGCGGCCTCTCGCACTTCGCCCCGCCCGGCGAGGACCTCTTCGACCCGCTGACGCGCTCCTGCGCTTTCGCCATCCACGCCTGTCTGGTCTCCCGCGGCCGGGTCGAAGAGGCCGGGGGCTTCGACACCGGCCTGGCCACCTGCGAGGACTGGGACCTCTGGCAACGGATGGCGAGGGCCGGCGCCCGCTTCAGCCGGGTTCCCGAGGCGCTGGCGCTCTACCGGATGCGGGCGGGCTCGGCCTCCCTTGCTCCCGGGCGCCTCCTGGAAGACGGGTTGCGGGTCATCGAGCGCGGCCACTCCCCGGACCCGCGCGTCCGCGCCGCGTCCCCGGCCCGGGAGGCGGGCGCGCCGAGGACGGACCTCCCCGCGACAAGGCTCCTTTTCGCCTGCTGGTGCGCCGGCCTGGCCCTCGGGCGCGGCGAGGATCCTCTCATCCTGCTCGAAACCCTGGGGGACGAGCGCGCGCTGAGCCTCGATCCGGGGGTGGTGGCGCGGTCCCTCTTCCAGTCGGTCCTCCTCCCCGGGGGCCGCACGCCGGAGGCGTGGGTCGAGGTCTGGCAGGTCGTCGAGCGCCCTCTCGCCGGCTGGCTCACGGCGGTCGAGGAGCGTTCGGCGACTCCGGCGCTGGCGAGGCGCGTGCTGCGGGTGCTGGAACGCCTGGCGGCCGGGCATGCCGAGGCGCCGCGCCCCTGGACGCTGGGCCGTACGCACGCGGTCCGCGTCGAGGTGGCGGAGCCGCTCCAGGACCTCACCGTCCCCGTCTCCACCGAGCGGCTTCACGCCGAGGTGACGCTCCAGGGCGAGCGCCTGGGGACCCTGGAGCTGCCGGCGCGCGACGGGCTCGTCCCCGGGGAGGAGCTGGCCGAGGCGGTGGCGGCGGAGTATGCGTGGGTGATCCTGGAGCGGTCTCTCACTCCCCTGACCTGGGAGCTCTTCCTCCAACACCTCTGGAACCGCCCCGGGTGGCCGGAGTCCCATTTCTACGACGCTGGGGCGGTCCAGGAGGAGGGTGTACCCCGGCGGCTCGCCGGGGAGGGCCGGATCGAGGCCGAGGTCACCGAGGAGCTGCCGGACGTGGACGTTCCCGGCCGGAGCGCCCTGGAAGTCCTGGTGCGGGTAGGGGGCGCCGCCGCGGGGATGGTCACGGTGCCGGCCCCCATGGGCATCCTCCGCGCTCACGAGCTGCGGGTGGCGATCACCGCGGCGGGCGGTGTCGAGCTCTGCCGCGCCGCCGTCCGCGCCCGGCTCCGGGCCTCGGCGGGACGCTTCCGGCCCTGGGAGCTTCCCTCCGCCCCCGGCGGGGACGCGTCCAGCCCGCTCTACGGCCGGAGCCACTTCGAGGCGCTGTTCGCGGCCGGAGCGGACCCGTGGCGCTACACCAGCCCGTACGAGGAGGCCAAGTACGAGCAGACCCTGGCCCTGCTGCCTTCACGAAAGATCCGGCGGGCCTTGGAGCTCGCCTGCGCCGAGGGGCACTTCACCGTCCGCCTCGCCCCCCGCGTACGCCATCTGGTCGCGGCCGACATCTCGCGCATCGCCCTGGAGCGGACGGCGCGTCGCTGCGCCGGGCTCGGCGACATCGAGTACCGGCAGCTCGACCTCACGCGCGATCCCCTCCCCGGCCGCTTATCGCGGATCGTCTGCAGCGAGGTGCTCTAATACGCCCGCGACGTCGAGCGGCGACACG
>JBKKAU010000407.1:0-2868 GCA_046714475.1 Thermoanaerobaculia bacterium | reverse complement strand
TGGCTCGTCGATCCATCCGGTGACCTGCCCCATCGGCGTGACGTCGCCATCAGGGAACTGCTAGGCGATATCCAGCAGCAGCAGCAGTTCCGGACGATCAACGGCCGCCGGATTGTCGCCGCGGAGGCGATGGCCGACATGTGCTTGCAATCGCATCCGTCGGACGTCGCCGGCTACCAGCTCATGACGACCTACATGATGGAACTCAAGCGGTTCGGCGCCCCGCAGGACTCGACCATCGCTGAACTGAACGTGTGGCTCGCGTCTTTGACATGACCCAGACCGACCGCCTCATCGCCTTTCTGCGCACCCATCCCCAGGCAACCAGCCTCGAAATCACCCTCGCCTGCGGGATCGTCAACGTCACCGGACGAGTCTCCGACGCTCGCGCTCAAGGCGTGGACATCGTGTGCGAGCGGCGTTCTGACGGTCGGCAGGGCTACATCGTCCGGGAGCAGCCCGTCCAACTGAGCGCGTTCGAATGAGGCGCGAGCGATGCGAGTGCGGCGGCTGGATCGAGGCCGAGTCCGTCGAGGAATGCGACGGCCCGATGCACTTCCACGTCGCGTCGCTGACCCACCAGATATGGCGCGGTGCCCGCGAAGGGCGGTTCCCCGTATCAGGGCAGTGGCCCACGGCTCGGCCAGACGGCGTGACTTGTCCGCCGTTCCCGAGTGCGTCCGCCCCTGCCGCGATCCGGCGACTCGCATGAGCCGCGACGAGGGGTTTGCCGTCATGGACGTGAGCACGTCGTTGCTCAGCGATACCAAGGTGAAACGGCTGCTCAGGCACGCGCCAGACCGCTACCCGGTGGCCGTACTGGCCTACCTGTCAACCATGGCCGAGAGCTGGAAGACCGGCAAGCGAGTGCCAGTTGAAGACGCCTGGCCGGCCGGCGTTCCGGTAGATCCGCTGGCGATCGAGGCGCTGTCGCATGTCGGTTTGGTGGACGCAAGTGGCCTCATCGTCGTGAAAACGTGGCGTTCTTGGTTTGGAAAAGCGAAATCGCGTCGAGCCAAGTCCCGCGCGGATTGGCGCAAATGGACCGAAAACAAGCGTAATCGTCAGCGCGGTGTCAGCCCTGACACCGACCCGGACAAATCCATACCGTCCGTTCCTTCCGTCCGTCCGTCTAAGGGTATACAAGGACGTAGACCTTTAGACGACGGCCCGCCCCGGCCACGCCTTGTGAACCCTGGGAAGACGGCATGAGGACGTTCAGCCGGGACCAGTGGAACGAGGCGCAGGCGCTCTGGGACGACGGCCACTTCTCCGACGAGTGGCGCAACGTGCGCCATGCCGCCGCCATGCGCGGCATCCTCTACCCCCCGGCCGGCGACCGGTTCGACTCCTGGGAGGACGACGAGCCGAGCCAGCGCGCCATGCTCATTCGGGCCATCCGCGAGACGCCGACGCTGCTCATGGCAGCCATCGGTCGCTCGCACTCCTGGGGCGAGGTCGTCGCCTACGTCATCCGGCGGCGGGACGAGTGGCGCGACGAGCTCGCCTTCCGTGACGCAACTCGCAAGCCGGTAGATCCGACGCCGAGCCAGGCCACGTCCTCGCTCAAGGCAATCCTCACCCGGATCGGCGACTCATGAGCCAGCTTCGTCTCGGCCGCAACCCCGACGGCACCCGCCACATCGAGCGCCTCGAGCCCGCTACCGCTCGCCGCCAGGGCTTCGGCGGCGCAGCGATCGGCTACTTCTCGGGCGTCGTCCTCACCGCCAAGCAGCAGCGGGCTAACGCGCCACGGCAGGCGTTGCCGCGGCAGAGCTTGGCGGAACGGCGGCCGGCATGATACCCCCCGTCCGCGAACACCCAGAGCCGGCGCGCGAAAAGACGCAGCGACCGACCGTGGAAGTGGTGACGCTCGTCCGAGTCGGCTACCTGTGGGGCGCCGGCGTCGAAGGCGACCCGTACCGCCATATCACGGCGTACTACGACCTCCAGGGACAGCCGGTGTTCGAGGTTGACCCGTGGCAACTGAGCCGCGATATCGCTAACCGGGCGCTCGCTCACCTTCCGAGGAAGTCGGCATGACCCCCGACCCCGATCCGCGCGTCCCGGACGGCTTTATGGCCGAGCCCGAGCCGAAGTCCCGCCTCGGCTGCTTCGCGGCCCTCCCCGCCTTCCTCCTGCTCCTGGCAGCGCTGTACCTGTGGACGGGGACGGCGGCTCTTCCCGTGATTCACGCTCAACTGTTGGCGGGCTCACGCTCAGGAGCGGTCGATGCGCCGGTTCCGGCTCTTCCCGCTCCAACCGGCGCAATCGGCTCAGTCCTGCTCGGCGGATTCGCAACCTGGTACACCACGCCGGGACTGACGGCCGCCGCCGGCCCTGTGCTCCGGGACGTGCTCGGGCCGGATTGGCGCGGCCAGTGGGTCGAGGTCGAGTCCGGGTCGCGCAGCGTGACGGTGCGGATTTCTGACTGGTGCGCGTGCCGAAACCGACATGGACTCCCCACCTTGATCGACCTCTCCGATGCAGCCTTCCGGGAGCTCGCGCCGCTGTCGGCCGGCGTGGTGAGGGTGAGCATCGAGATTGGGCCGGCACCGCATGAAGCCGACGACCGGATGAGGGTCGAGGACGGTGGGCCGCAGCCAACGTTGCCGGCGACCAGCACGGAAGGAGGCTGAACATGATCGTCTGGCTATCCAGCGCGACCGGCGGGGCCCTTGGACTCGTTGCCTACCAAGCGGGCGGTATCCCGGCGGCTCTCTGCGTCCTTGCGGCGATGGTCTACTTCGGCGCGGTCATGCCCCGGCTGGTCGACTGGGAACTGGATCGATGACCCACCCGAGGAGCCCCCAGGCGGCGCGGGACGCAGAGCCGTGGCGCGCCGACTTGTCGCGCACAATCGCTGCC
>JBKKAU010000406.1:0-3150 GCA_046714475.1 Thermoanaerobaculia bacterium | reverse complement strand
CCCAGGGACAGACTAGAAGGCCAGCAACTCTCTCGCCGCCGCCAGCACCTTGTCCTTGTCGGGCAGCAGCACATTCTCCAGCACGCGGGAGTAGGGGACCGGGCGGTCCGGGTAGGTCACCCGCCGGATCGGAGCGTCCAGCCATGGGAAGGCGGCGTCGGCGAGACGGGCGGCGATCTCGGCGCCGAAGCCGGCAGTGAGCGGCGCTTCGTGGACGACCAGCGCGCGCCCGGTCTTCTTGACCGAGGCGAGAACCGTCTCCTCGTCATAGGGCACCAGCGTCCGCAGATCGATCACCTCGGCCTCCACTCCCGACTTCGCCAGCTCCTCGGCCGCCTCCATCGACACCCAGGTGGAGGCGCCGTAGCCGACCAGAGTCAGGTGGCGGCCCGGGCGCATCACCCGCGCCTCGCCGATCACGCCGGCGTCGTCCCCCTCCGGGAGGATCTCCTTGATCCGCCGGAAGAGGAACTTGTGCTCGAACATCATCACCGGGTTGGGGTCGCGGATCGCCGCCTTGAGCAGGGCGCGGGCGTCGGCCGCGGTGGCCGGGCAGACCACCTTGATGCCGGCGGTGTGGGCGAACCAGGCCTCGGGGTTCTGCGAGTGGAACGGCCCGGCGCCGACGCCGCCGCCGGTGGGGAGGCGGACCACGATCGGGCAGGGCACCTGCCAGCGGTAGAAGAGCTTGGCCGCGACGTTGACGAGCTGGTTGAAGCCGCAGGAGATGAAGTCGCCGAACTGCATCTCGACCACCGGCCGGTAGCCGAGGACCGCGGCGCCGATGGCCAGCCCCAGCGTGCCGCTCTCGGCGATCGGCGTGTCGAAGACGCGGTGCGGCCAGCGGGCGTGGAGCCCGCGCGTGGTGCGGAACGCCCCCTCGAAGACCGCGATGTCCTGGCCCATCAGCACCACTGACTCGTCGCGCTCCATCTCCTCGCGCAACGCCTGGTTGATGGCGTCGGCGTAGGTGGTCTCCTTGCCCGAGCCGGGCTTAGGGATGTGGACCGCCGGTGCTCCGCCCCCGTCAGGCACCGGCGCGAAGACCGGCCGCAGCGCGGTCTCCGCCGCCGGGGGCGCGGCGTCGATCGCCGCCGTGATCGCCTTTTCGACCAGCTCGGCGACGCGCGCCTCCAGGCGCTCGCGCGCCGCGGCGTCGAGCACCCCCACCTCTTCCAGCCGCCGCGCGTAGGCGGGGACCGGGTCGGCGGAGCGGTAGGTCGCCAGCTCGTCCGGCGGCACGACCTTGAGCGAGTCGTCTCCCTCGCTGTGGCCGCGCATGCGGCCGAGCATCGCCTCGATCAGCGTCGGGCCGTGGCCGGCGCGGGCCCGCGCCACCGCGCGGTCGATTGCCTCGGCCATGGCGTCCGGGTCGTTGCCGTCGACCGTCTCGGCCGGGATGCCGTAGCCCGGGCCGCGATCGCTGAGCTTCTTGGCCGCGTACTGGAGGTGGGCCGGCGTCGAGAAGGCGTAGCGGTTGTTCTCGATGATCAGGACCAGCGGCAGCTTCCAGACAGCGGCGATGTTCAGCCCTTCGTGGAAGTCGCCGGTCGAGGTCGCCCCTTCGCCGATGAAGTTGATGGCGACGCGGTCGCTGCCGCTCTGGCGGAAGGCGAAGCCGCAGCCGGCCGCGACCGGGATCATGGAGCCCAGGTGGCTGATCATCCCGAGGTGCAGGATGCCGTGCTCGGGGGCGAGATAACCGTAGTGGAACGAGCGCTCGAACCCCTGGGAGAAACCTTCCGCCTTGCCGAGGAGCTGGCAGGCCAGGCGGTGGAGGAGGTGCTCCGGGTCGGGGCGCCGGCCGTCGGGGTCGCCGAAGCCGAGCCCGGGAAAGGCGCGCGCCGGGTCCAGGTAGACGGCGAGGATGGCGCCCAGGTCGCGGTGCAGCGTGCACAGGGCGTCGCCGGCCCCCAGCGCCAGGCCCGCCGGGATCGTCGTGGCCTCGTTGCCCACCTCGCTGTACCACTTGGAGACGCGGCCGGTGAGTAAGAGAGATTCGAAGCGGGCGTCGAAGTCCCGCGTGAGCTTCATGAAGGCATAGCGCAGCCTCCGCTCCTCGGGCGTATGGAACGGATTGCGCGTAATGGGTCTAGGAAGTTCTAGGGTGGTCATAAGTTCCTATTCTCAACCCCGCAACGTCTGGACCTGGCGCTCCAGGCGCTGGCGGTGCGGGTTGCCGGGGTCCATCTGCACCAGGATCTTGAGCGCCAGCTCGGCCTTGGCGAGGTCCCCCTGGCTGAGGAAAGTCTCGACTTGGCGCACCCCCTGCTCGAGGGACCGGCGTCGCCGGTCCTCGGTTTCCAGCCGCTCGACCTCGGCGAACATCGCCGCGGCGCGCGGGCTCGCGGGGACGGCGCGTTCCAGCTCGACGGTCACCTCGCGGGCGGTGAACCAGTCCCGGGCCTGGACCGCCGCGCGGTAGCGGCCCTCGTAGGTCTCCTCGTGCCGCTCCTGCTCCATCTGGGAGCGGACCCCGTCAAGGCGCTCGCGGTAGAGGTCGAGCGTCACCCTGGTGACCTCGAGGCCGGCGAGCTGCCCGAGCTCCCGCTCCGCCTCGTCCACCCGGCGCTCGCCGATCAGGGTCTCCAGCCGGCGCCGGCGCTCGTCCAGCTCGTTCTCCTGCCGGGCCGCACGCTCGGCGGCCTCCAGCTCGACATGGAAAACGCCGGCCCGCTCGCCCGTGGGATCGCTCTTGAGCAGGGCCTCCAACTCGCGGTTGGCGGCCTTGAAGTCGCGGCGCGCGATCGCCTCGCGGCCGGCGGCGAGCGCCGCGTCGAACCGCTTCCCCTGCTCCTTCTCGCGGCCGATCCCGTCGACGGCGTTCTGGTACTCGGTCCTTTTGGGATGGGCCGGCTCCAGCTCCAGCAGGGTGTCCAGGGCCAGGCGGGCGAGTGGGATCTGCTTTTTCTGGATGTAGCCGGCGAGCACCTGCTCGGCCTCGGCGACGCGGCGTTTGACGTCGGCCCCCTGCGCTTCGGCCAGCCGCTCCTTGAGGCGGGTGAGCCCCGAGGTGCGGGGGTGGGTCGCCTCGAGACGGCCGATCAGCGTCTGCGCCTCGTCGAGGCGTCCGGCCGCGAGGGCCGTCTCGACCTTGGCGACGTCGCCGGCGCTCTCCTGGGTGCGCTTGCCGGCGCGCTCGATCTGGGC
>JBKKAU010000405.1:0-1894 GCA_046714475.1 Thermoanaerobaculia bacterium | reverse complement strand
AGTTGCCGAAATGACCCCAGGCGCGAGTCCTGAGGTCGGCGAGCCGGGGCATGCTTCCCGCCGCCTTGGCCGAACAGGCCTCCGCGGCCTGGCGCGCCAGATCGGCAAGGTGCAGCATCCCGGCCGGATCCTCATAGCGGGACGCATGGCTCTGGTCGATCAGTTTCTGAACCACCTGTGGATGAGCGAAACGAGCCTCGGCCACTCTCCAGGCCTGTTCCGCCGCGGAGCAGCTCATGAGCCTGGCCCACAGCTCTTCCAGAGAGCTTTCCAGCGGCGATTCTTCCGCCAGGAAGGCAGCCAGCCCTTCCTCCGCTTGAGCGAAGGCGACATCGTAACTGTAGCCATTCGCGGATGGCGTCTCCTCTTCCTCCAGCAAGGGACCAGCGCCCGAGAGGTAGAGGAGCCGATCGAGGCGCTTCCCTTCCCAGCCCCTGACCTTCAGCTGCTCCCAGCAGGAGCCGCACCCGGAGAAGAGATGACGCAGCACGCCCATGTCCCGGCCGGCGCTGCCCGCCGCGAAGGTGTTGCGCAGGAAGCCGTCGAGGTCGTCGACAGTCGGATGATGGTTCGACATCTCTCTACCTCCGGGCCAGAAAACAAGGCACGAACGCGGGCCATGGGAGGGGCGGCTCACGCCGCCCTCGGTCTAGAAGTTACGGTCCCGGATCCACGGTGCAAGGATTCCCCAGCGGATCGATGCATGAGCCCGTGTTCAGCGGGTCCTCCGGATCATCGCCAGCGGGATTGATCGGTTGGCTCTTCTCCACCGTGCGCTGCGCCTGGGTGTCACCGGGAAAGAAGCTGCTCAGCCAGGTCAGGGCGGCGTCGGTCCACCGGACCGGCATCTTGGAGATCCACTGCGAGCCTCCCAGGGGCGCGGCCTGGGCAGGGGGCACGGCGAGCAGGCTCAGGGACAGGATGACGGCGACAGCGGCGATACGGGAAAAGATACGGATCATGGTTATATCCTCCTTCATCGCAAAGCGGGTCACAGACAGCCGGTATGGCCGCACGGCCCGCGGATTCACGAACTGCCGGACAGTAAAAATTAAAACTGCTACAAACTGGATCTGCTCTATAAGTGTCAGGGTCCAGGTAAAAGCGTGACAGGCAAGAGACACGGCTGAATCAGCTCTTGCGATCCGGGATGGACAGCTGCTGATAGGGACGTCGCGCGCGGATCGTGGGATGAAGGCCTTGCCGGCGTGGCACGCCGGCGAAGCGGAGAGTCACCGTTCCGGCGGTGTTTTGATCGGGGGAAACTGCCGGAGTACTCAGGGCGGCGGTCGATCGGCCGCCGCCCTGTGAGATTGCCGTCAGCGTAGCGTCTGACGATGGTGCTGTTCGAGCCGCGAGGTGAGGGCGCGGATCAGGCTGAGCGCTTGGTGCTCCTGGTCCGCGACCTGCTGCAGTTGGAGCAGGGAGGCGAGCGCGTCACGGTCCACCCGCAAGGCGCGGAAGATCGGCACGGTCTCGACCACCGTCTGTTTGACGCTCTCGATCACCTTCAGCTTGATGTATACCGCCGCCAGGTCGAGGGACACCACCGCCACCTCATAGGGGAGGTTGCGGTCCATGAAGCCCTTGCGGGCCTGGAGCAGCGCGGTCTCGGCGGTACGCAGATGGCCAAGATCGCGCAGCAACTGCCCTTCCTGCCAGGTGGCGCGGAGCTGGATCAGGCTGTCCGCGAACTCCTTGTAGAGATCACGGGTCTCGAAGTAGAGCGCCAGCGCCTGATCCGGCCTGTCGAGGTCGATATAGCAACGAACCAGGTTGTGACAGGCGGCGAGCAAAAGGTGCGGGTCCCCTTCGTGATCGATCAAGGGGATCGCCTGGTTGAGCACGCGCGCGGCAGTCTGCGGCTCGCCAGAGTACAGGCAGGCGATCGCCT
>JBKKAU010000404.1:0-8973 GCA_046714475.1 Thermoanaerobaculia bacterium | reverse complement strand
AAGGGCGACTCACACTGACGCTGAACGCCAACAAGGCTGTTCGGCATGATTTATTGCATTACAGATGTGCTCTTGAGGAAGCCGCCTGAACCCCAGAAGACTAAATTTTTTTGCAACAACCGGGTTAATAGTCACGCCGCTTCTCAACCCTAAGGAATCCATAGGCGCCGGCGCAGTTGATGTCCGCCTCGGGAATCAGTTCATCATTATGAAGAGAGAGTCCTTCCCCCTAATGGACATCGGGAGAGAAGGTTCTGTCGACCTTGACATCGAAAGATATCAAGACAAAGTAATTCGCCCCTACGGAGGGAAGTTCATCCTGCATCCTCGTCAGCTTGTGATAGGAAGCACCCTTGAATATGTTCAAGTTCCTAACGATTTGATGTGTTACGTTATAGGTAAATCTACTTGGGGTAGGATGGGCTTGATAATTGCCACCGCTACTAAAGTGGACCCTGGATTTCGAGGCTGTATCACTTTGGAAATCATCAATGAGGGAGAGATCCCTCTTGTACTATACCCAGGAGTTCCGATAGCCCAACTCGTCTTCCATCGCGCATCGGGAACGGACAGCTACAAAGGTGAATACAACTGCGCTATAGGTCCTGAGTTTCCAAAGTTCGGCGGAAAGCAGGAAGCTTGGAGGTACTGGGTGCGCCCCCAAGGTAGATGACGATCCTCACAAGCTATTGACAACCACCCAAATGGAGGCAAGACTAGTGCAGCCGCTTGGATCCGCCAGCCCGCGCTGACGCGGGCGGGACCGAGACGGGAAACCTAAGCGCCGACCAGCGGCGCGGCAAGACGGGCGAGTGAGGGCCCGATCCCCGATGCGGGGACGGACACCTCCGACGAGAGCCCGTAGCCCGCGCGGAGCCGGTCCGTCCGAGGCCCTTCCGTCTTCCAGGCGGAGGGGCTTTTTGGTGTCCGGAAAGGAGACTCGGATGGCCGGCGAGATCAAGACCGTGACGGTGCCCTGGATCGCGGACGCCCCGCGGCGCAACGAGCGCGTCGTGATGGTGACCGCCTACGACTTCCCTCAAGGCAAGACCGCCGATGCGGCTGGGGCCGACGTCGTCCTGGTGGGCGACTCGCTCGCCATGGTGGTGCTCGGCCATCCCGACACGCTGTCCGTGACCATGGACGAGATGCTCCACCACACCCGGGCGGTGCGGCGCGGCGTCAAGCGCGCCCTCCTCGTCGCCGACATGCCCTACGGCTCGTTCCACCTCGGCGCCGGGCAGGCGGTCGCCAACGCCATCCGCTTCATCAAGGAGGCGGGAGCGCAGGCGGTCAAGATCGAGGGTGGCCGGCCCGAGGTGGTGGCGGCGCTGACCGCGGCCGAGGTGCCGGTGATGGCGCACCTCGGCCTCACCCCGCAGTCGCTGCACCGCCTGGGCGGCTTCAAGGTGCAAGGCCGGGACGAGGAGACGCGCCGCCGGATCGTCGAGGCGGCGGTCGAGCTCGAAGCGGCGGGGGCCTTCTCGCTGGTCCTCGAGTGCGTGCCGAGCGACCTCGCGACCGAGATCACCGGCCGGCTGTCGATCCCGACGATCGGCATCGGCGCCGGACTGGAGTGCGGCGGCCAGGTGCTCGTCTACCACGACATGCTGGGTCTGGAGGAGCGGATCGCGCCGCGTTTCGTGCGGCGCTATGCCGAGCTCGGCCGGCTGTCGCGCGAGGCCATCGAGACCTTCGCCGAGGACGTGCGCGCCGGTCGCTTCCCGGCCCCTGGCGAGAGCTACGGCGGCGTCACCCGGCCGCCCCGCTCGGTCGACGATGCCGTGGGCAAGCTGTACGGATAAGGACGGCCATGCACACGGTACGCAAAGAGGCGGACCTCCGCCGCGAGGTGGAGGCCTGGCGCGAGACCCGGAGGACGGTCGCCTTCGTGCCCACCATGGGCGCGCTGCACGAGGGGCACCTGTCGCTGGTGCGCCTGGCGCGCCAGCGCGCCGACCGGGTGGCCGCCTCGGTCTTCGTCAACCCGGCGCAGTTCGGGCCGAACGAGGACCTCTCGCGCTACCCGCGCCAGCCGGAGAAGGACGCCGCGATGCTCGACAGCGCGGGCTGCGACCTGCTCTTCCTCCCGGAGGTCGAGACGGTCTACCCGCCGGGTCACACCACCTTCGTCGACCTTGGCGAGCCGGCCGAGGGCCTCGAAGCGGCGTTCCGGCCCGGGCACTTCCGCGGCGTCGCGACCGTGGTCTGCGGCCTGCTCAACCTGGTGCGGCCGGACGTCGCGGTGTTCGGCGAGAAGGACGCGCAGCAGCTCGCCGTGGTACGGCGGATGGCGCGCGACCTCCACATCCCGGTCGAGATCGTGGCCGGGCCGACGGTGCGCGAGGAGGACGGCCTCGCCATGTCCTCGCGCAACGCCTACCTCTCGCCCGACGAGCGGCGCGCCGCCGGCGTGCTCTACCGTGCCCTGGGCGCGGCCGAGCGGGTGATCGCGGACGGCGAGCGGCGGGGGGACGAGGTCCGCCGGGTGCTGCGCGAGGTGCTCGACGCCGAGCCGCTCGCCCGGGTCGAGTACGCCGAAGTGGTTGACGCCGAAAGTTTCCGGCCCGCCGAGACGTTGGCGGGCCGTCTGGTCCTCCCGATGGCGGTACGCATCGGAGGGACGCGATTGATCGACAACTTCCAGCTCGCGGTATCCGGTGAGATGAAGATCGGGCCGGACCGCAGCGTATGAGGGTGCCATGCAACGCACGCTTCTCAAGTCCAAGATCCACCGCGCCACCGTCACCGACGCCAACCTCCACTACCAGGGGTCGGTGACCATCGATCCGTTGCTGATGGAAGCCGCCGACCTGCTGCAGTTCGAGCGGGTGGAGATCTACAACTGCACCAACGGCGAGCGTTTCGCGACTTACGCCATCCCGGGGATCCCGGGCCGGGGCGAGATCGTGATCAACGGCGCGGCGGCGCACAAGGCGGGCGCGGGCGACATCGTGATCATCGCGAGCTACGCCGCCTACGACGCGGCCGAGCTCCGGGGCCACAAGCCCTCGCTGGTCTTCGTCGACGAGGTGAACCGCCGCATCCCCAACCCCCCGCCACGGCCCGTGCCGGAGTGGGAGCCCGACCTGGAGCCCGTGCTGGCCTGAGCCTCAGACGCCTGTCAGGCGAGCCAGTTCACGAAGAAAATGGGTGCGGCAGGCGAGGAGCATGTCGGTGAGGTCGGGCAGGTTCGGGTAGAACCGCTGCCGCAGGATCTCGAAGTGCTCCCTGGCCGCGCCGTGGTGCCCTTGCCGGGCCAGGGCCTCGCCCATGAGGTAGTGGGTGTGCTTGGCGTCCCGCCGGCTGGGGCTGCCCTGATCGAGCGCCAGCTGACCGTGATGGCGGGCGGAGTCGAAGTCGCCCAGCTCGAGCCAGCCGAAGCCCAGGTTCAGGTGGACCGCGGGCTCATAGAGCGGGCAGGGGAGCCGCTCCAGGTCCTGGTTCGTCCGCTCCAGAAGCCGCACGGCCTCGCCGGGAGCATCCCCTAGGCTCAGGCAGTAGCCGAGCGTGCTCGCCGCGACCAGCGCTTGGGCCGGCACGTCCTCACGGAACCCGAGGCTCAGCGCCTCCTCCAGGTAGGGCCGGGCGCTCTGCAGGCGGCTTTCGGCGAGCAGGAGCAGGCCGAGGAAATGGCTGCTCACCGCCCGGCTGTTCTTCTCGCCCAGCGCCGTGGCCAGGCGGAGGGCCATCTCGGCGTAGAAGCGGCCTACCCGCGTCCGTCCCTCGGTGCGGTGCAGGGTCGCAAGGTTGTAGGCGGCGAGCTGGCGCGCCTTGAGGTCGGAGCTCCCGCCGAGGATCGCAGAAAGCCCCGCCTCCAGCCCCGCGGTCTCGAACCGTTCGATCCGCACCGCCGCCCAGTTGCAGTAGGCGCGGCCGGTCAGCGTCTCCGTCTCCCGCCGCTCCGCCTCCTCGTACGCCTTCCGGAACAGCGCCTCCGCCTCCTCGAGCCTTGCGGCGAGGAGCGCTTCGACACCGCGGCGGCAGAGGTCCCAGTAGACGCTCTCCCCCACGGTTCCGGAGTGGCTCATAACAAAAAGCTTACCGCACTGAGAGAGATTTCGGAGGGCTGACGTAGGATTCCCGTTCAAGGAGGAAAGGCATGGACCGCAGGCTGCTCCTGATCAGCAACTCCACGAACCACGGGCGGGGCTATCTCGATCACGTCGAAGCCGAATTCCAGGACTTCCTGGGGGAGGTCCGCCGCCTGGTCTTCATCCCCTTCGCCCTCTTCGACCGCGAGAAGTACGGCGAGACGGCGCGGCGCCGGCTGGCCCGGATCGGGATCGAGGTCACGACCCTGACGGCCGACGCGGACGGCGAGCGGCTCCTGCGCGAGGCGGAAGCGGTCTTCACCGGCGGCGGCAACACCTTCCGTCTCCTGGCGACCCTCCAGCGCACCGGTTTGCTGGAGGCGCTGCGCGAGCGGACGCACGCCGGCATGCCCTATATCGGCAGCAGCGCCGGCATCAACCTCGCGGCGCCGACCATCCGCACCACCAACGACATGCCGATCGTCGAGCCCGCCTCCTTCGACGCCCTCCACCTGGTCCCCTTCCAGATCAACCCCCACTACCTGGACCCCGCCCCGGGCTCGACCCACATGGGCGAGACCCGCGAGGAGCGCCTGATGCAGTTCCACGAGGAGAACGACACCCCGGTCGTGGGCCTCCGGGAAGGAGCCTGGATCCGCGTCGAAGGCGCCCACGGCCACCTCGGCGGCGCGCGGGGGGCGCGGATCTTCCGGAAGGGGCAGACGCCGGAGGAGCGGGAGACCGGGGCGTCGCTGGACGACCTGCTTTCGGGATAGGATGTTCCGTACGGACGAAACCTGCGGGACTTCTGAGGGCGTGCTACCATCGAGCCGAAGGGACACGTAATGGCTCTCCACGATCCGACCGTCCGCCTGACCTACGAGGACTACGTCCTCATCCCGGAAGACGGACGGAGGCACGAGATCATCGATGGAGAGCACTACGTGAGCGCGGCGCCGTTTGTGCAGCATCAATCGGTCTCGGGGCGATTCAACCAGCACCTGTCGAACTTTCTCGATGAGCACGACCTGGGTAGGGTCTTCGCCGCTCCCATTGATGTGCTGCTCTCGCGCCACGACATCGTCCAGCCCGATCTGGTCTTCGTCTCCAAAGCCCGCGCCGGGATCGTCGAGGAGAAGAACATCCAGGGGGCTCCAGACCTCCTGATCGAGATCCTCTCGGACGGCACGCGCAGGATCGACGAGGGGATCAAGCTACGGAGATACGAGCATTTCGGGGTCCGGGAGTACTGGCTCGTCCATCCCAGGCGCGAGGACGTCAGGGTCTACCGGCTCACCGAATCCGGCTTTGTGCTCGCGGCCGACCTCTCCAAAGGAGATACCCTCTCCACGCCGCTGCTGCCGGGCCTGATGCTCCCCCTCGCCAAGGTCTTCCGCTAACCTCTCCAGAAGCGATAGGATATTCCGCACGGACGAAACCTGCGGGACTTCTGAGGGCGTGCTACCATCGAGCCGAAGGGACACGCAATGGCTCTCCACGATCCGACCGTCCGCCTGACCTACGAGGACTACGTCCTCATCCCCGAAGACGGGCGGAGGCACGAGATCATCGATGGAGAGCACTACGTGAGCGCAGCGCCCTTCGTGCGGCACCAGCAGATTTCGCACCGCCTCACTCTGAGGCTGGGAAACTTTATCGAGGAGCACGACCTCGGCGAGTTCCTCTCGGCACCCACCGACGTGCTGCTCTCACCGCACGACATCGTCCAGCCCGATCATGTCTTCGTTTCCAAAACCCGCGCCGGTATCGTCAAGGAGAAGAACATCCAGGGGGCTCCAGACCTCCTGATCGAGATCCTCTCGGACAGCACGCGCAGGATCGACGAAGGGATCAAGCTTCGGCGCTATGAGCACTTCGGGGTCCGGGAGTATTGGCTCGTCGATCCCGGGCGCGAGACGATCCGGGTCTACCGGCTCACCGGGTCCGGCTTTGAGCCCGCGGCCGATTTCTCCACGGACGAGACCCTCTCCACGCCGCTGCTGCCGGGGCTGATGCTCCCCCTCGCCAAGATCTTCCGCTAACTTCTCCAGAAGCGATAGGATGTTCCGCACGGACGACATCCGCGAGACTTCTGAGGGCGTGCTACCATCGAGCCGAAGGGATACGCAATGGCTCTCCACGATCCGACCGTCCGCCTGACCTACGAGGACTACGTCCTCATCCCCGAAGACGGGCGGAGGCACGAGATCATCGATGGAGAGCGCTACGTGAGCGCGGCGCCCTTCCTCCCACACCAGGATCTGGTGCTCTGGCTGGGCGCGGAGTTCCTGTCCTTCCTTAAAGGTCGAGGGCTCGGCAAGGTCTATGTCGCCCCCGTGGACGTGCTGCTCTCGCCGTACGACGTCGTCCAGCCCGATGTGGTCTTCGTCTCCCAAGAGCGCTCGAGCATCCTCACGAGGAACAAGATCCAGGGCGCTCCGGACCTCCTCGTCGAGATCCTCTCGGACAGCACCCGCAAGCTCGACGAGGGGGTCAAGCTGCGGCGGTACGAGCGCTTCGGGGTCCGCGAGTACTGGCTCATCGATCCCCGGCGCGAGTCCGTCAGGATCTACCGGCTCACGGACTCCGGCTTCCAGCCGGTGGCCCGTCTCGCCAAGGGCGACGCCCTCTCCACCCCTCTGCTGCCGGGGTTGGCGATCTCGGTGGCGGACATGTTCGGCTACTCCTCGTCCCCTGCCCTGTAGACCCTCGCGGTCCCGGCGGGCATAGAATCTCCCCTGGACGCCGCGTTCCGGAGGAGACCGACCGCATGATCCCCGTCAAGCCCCACGTCGCCGAGAGAGCCCACGTCAAGAGCATGGAGCAGTACCGGGAGATGTACCGCCGTTCGATCGAAGAGCCGGAGGCGTTCTGGCGCGAGCAGGCGGGGATGGTCGACTGGTTCCATACGCCGCGGTCCATCCTCGACATCGACAGCCAGGAGATCGACTTCTCCTGGTACTCCGGCGGCCGGCTGAACGCCTCCTACAACTGCGTCGACCGCCACCTCGCCACCCAGCCCGAGAAGACCGCCCTGCTCTGGGCCGGCGACGAACCCGGCGAGTACCGCGCCGTCTCCTACCGCGAGCTCAAGCACAACGTGGCCCGAGTCGCCAACGTCCTGCTCGCCCACGGCGTCCGCAAGGGGGACCGGGTCTGCATCTACCTGCCGATGACCCCCGAGATCGTCTACTGCATGCTGGCCTGCGCCCGCATCGGCGCCGTCCACTCGGTGGTCTTCGCCGGCTTCTCCGCCGAGTCGCTGCGCGGCCGCATCCTCGACGCCGGCTGCAAGGTGGTCATCACCGCCAACGAGGGGCTGCGCGGCGGCCGGGGCATCCCGCTCAAGGCGACCACCGACCAGGCGGTCGAAGGGCTCGACATCGTCGAGCGCGTGCTGGTCGTGCGCCGCACCGGCAAGGACGTCCCCATGCGCGCCGGCCGCGACCTCTGGCTGGAGGAGGAGACCGCGAAACAGCGCTCCACCTGCCCGGTCGAATGGATGGCGTCGGAGGACCCCCTCTTCATCCTCTATACCTCGGGCTCGACGGGCCGGCCCAAGGGCGTCCTCCACACCACCGGCGGCTATCTGGTCTACACCGCCATGACGCACAAGTACGTCTTCGACCACCACCCGGACGACGTCTACATGTGCGCCGCCGACGCCGGCTGGATCACGGGGCACAGCTACATCGTCTACGGGCCGCTCGCCAACGGCGCCACAACCGTGATGTTCGAGTCGATCCCCACCTACCCGGACGCCGGGCGCTACTGGCGGATCGTCGACGACCTGAAGGTCAACATCTTCTATACGGCCCCGACCGCGATCCGCGCCATCGCCCGCTCCGGCGACGAGTGGGTCAAGCGCTACAGGCGAGACTCGCTGCGCATCCTGGGATCGGTCGGCGAGCCGATCAACCCGGAGGTCTGGCTCTGGTACCACGACGTGGTGGGCGAGAAGCGCTGCTCCGTGGTCGACACCTGGTGGCAGACCGAGACCGGCGGCATCCTGATCACGCCGCTGCCCGGCGCCACGCCCGTCAAGCCCGGCTCCGCCACCTTGCCGTTCTTCGGCGTCCAGCCGGTGATCGTCAACGACCAGGGGCAAGAGCTCCAGGGCAACGACGTCTCGGGCAACCTCTGCCTGCGCGGCACCTGGCCCGGCCAGGCCCGTACCATCTATGGCGACCACCGGCGGTTCAAGGAGACCTATTTCTCGCAGTTCCCCGGCCTCTACTTCACCGGCGACGGCTGCCGGCGCGACCAGGACGGCTACTACTGGATCACCGGCCGGGTCGACGACGTGCTGAACGTCTCCGGCCACCGGCTCGGGACCGCCGAGATCGAGAGCGCGCTGGTGGCGCACGCAGGGGTCGCCGAGGCCGCGGTGGTCGGCTTCCCGCACGACATCAAGGGGACCGGCATCTTCGCCTATGTCCACCCGACGCCGGAGTATGAGAGCTGGGACGAGGAGGAGCTGGTCGGCGCGTTGAAGGAGCAGGTGCGCCGCGCTATCGGCGCGATCGCCGCTCCGGACCGCATCCAGGTGGTCTCCGGACTGCCCAAGACCCGCTCGGGCAAGATCATGCGCCGCATCCTGAGGAAGATCGCCGCCGGCGAGTACGAGGAGCTGGGCGACATCACCACGCTCGCCGATCCTGGTGTCGTTTCCAAGCTGGTCGACGACCACCGGGCGCGATTTTGAAAAAGATCCAGTATTCCAACCGGCGAAACCGTGGTAGATTGAAGATCTACAAAGCATGTTGAGGCCCCATCTCTCCGGTTGGCGCGTTGGCCATCTCTGCCGGAGGCTGCCTTCCGGGGCCCTTCACCCGTAAACGCAAGCTCCCTTCCCATGGAATGCCTCCTCGTGGTAGTGATCGTCGCGGCCGTAGCGCTGGCCGTCGTCGGGGGTAGGCCGGGGCCGGACCCAGAAAAA
>JBKKAU010000403.1:0-11543 GCA_046714475.1 Thermoanaerobaculia bacterium | reverse complement strand
CGGCTCTCGTCGATCAATGCCCCCTCCGCGGCCCCTCCAGGCGCCCCGGCGAGCATCTCCGATCTCAGCTCCTTCTCCATCACTGCCTCCTTGCGGAGGGGGGGAAAATTAGCGGCGAACACGGGGGGAATTTAGGCGTAGCGGTGACATCCTGCCGTTCGGTGTCTTCGTGGGGATGCAGTTCCCCCCGAGTCTTTCGCTGCGCTCAGGACAGCGGGGACGACGAGCGGCGCCGTCCGGCGCAATAGGTGATGAAACGATCTCCTGCCGAGGGGACGGATGACAGCCCGTCGCCTGCTCAGATGGCGCATCTCTGCGGACGATGGCGGATTGTCTGTGGAAGCCGGCTCTCTCGGTACCAGCCGGCCGCGGAGGATCAGGGCAGCAGGCGTGGAGCAATGCGGGATCGTCGCATGACCCGCGCGCGTAAGCTTATCGGGTGACCTGACAAGGTTAACTCGCGGCAAATAAGCTTACGCGGTCACCTCATAAGCTTATCCATCCGTGATCGCTTAAGAGGCTCTTTTTGCGGCCGGAGGTGCTTGCAAAGGGCCATGGATACGTGCTTTCCTCTTGTTGGTCGAGAACAAGAAAGGAGGCACCCCCATGGCCCGGCGGAAGTCTACTCCCCTACGGACCGCTTTGTCGAGGATGTTCCCCAAGGCTCTTCTGCAGCGCTTGGCCCGAGAGACAGGAGCCGTTCGTCGTCTGCGCAAGGTAGACCCCGTGGATCTGTTCTGGGTCGTCGTGCTGAGCTTGGGCGGCGCCGGCGAGCGCACCCTCGCCGATCTTCGTCGATCGTATGAGCGGGTGACGGGAGAGAGGGTATCGGCGAGTTCCTTCTACAACCGCTTTACTCCCGCCTTTTCCAGCTTTCTGCGCGCCGTGTTGGCTCAAGGGCTGGAAAAACTCAGCCGTTGCGCCCACAGCGCGACCTCGGTGCTGGGCGAGATTCATGATGTCCTCTGCGTCGACTCCACCGTGATCCGGCTCCATGACGCCTTGGCTTCCTGTTGGCCGGCCTGCCGCACCAATCACACCCTGGCCGCCATGAAGCTGCATACGGTTCTCAACGTTCGGGGCGTGGGGCCACAACGCGTCAAGCTCACCTCGGAACGAGTCGCCGACGGCCCCACGCTGCGAGCTGGAGAGTGGGTGAAAGGACGGCTCCTGCTGTTCGATCTGGGCTACTTCCGCTATGCACTGTTTGCCGCCATCGCAGCACACGGCGGATTCTTCCTGACCCGGCTGAAAGGCAATGCGAATCCGATTCTGCGCCGCCTCCACCGCCAGCATCGGGGGCGAGCTATAGCCGTGGAGGGACTGAGGCTGCGCGAGATTCGTTCGCGCCTGCGACGCGCGGTGCTCGATGCCGAGGCGGAGATCTGCTTTCAGCGGCGCAGATATGCTGGCCGTCGAAAGACTGCGACCCTGCGCGTCCGCATCGTCGGCTTGTGGGATGAGGTGCATGGGGTGTATCACTGGTACATCACCAACCTGCCGGTGAGCAAGGTCCGGGCCGAGGATCTCGGTAAGCTGTATGCGGCCCGTTGGACCATCGAGCTGCTTTTTCGCGAGCTGAAGAGCAGCTATCGGATGGAATCGATCCCGAGCAGCAAGAGCCATATGGTGGAAGCCTTTGTGTACGCGGCGCTGCTGACTCTGCTGGCCAGCCGCGCTCTGCTGCTGGCTATCCGTGGTTGGGGTAATCTCACCGATCGAAAGACTCCTACCGAGCGTTGGGCACGGCTGTTTGTCAGTGCCGCTCCCGACCTGCTGGCTCTCGTCTTGGACTCTGCTGCCATGGCTCACACTCGAGATCGCCGCCTCTGGAGTTTCTTCCTGGCCGAGGCCCCGGACCCGAACGTGAAACGACGCCTACTACCTGAACGCGCAGGGCTCCAACCAGCGGCTTAAGCGATCACGGATCAGGCTGCAGATGTCTCGCTCGACCTAGGAACAGTCTGGCGACGCCAGGGTCGGGACACCGAGGCGAATCAACTCACCGCAGAAGCAGGGGCCGCTTTTCATTCCCTTCAAGTCCGACCACCTCAGCGAAAGAGCCTTTTCAACCCATCTTCTGTAAAACCGGCAACGTAACATCCGGCGGATAGATCAGCGCCGGTGCCTTACGCGATTCCGGCCGGTGTTCGAAAAGCAACGCCATGCCTTCCCGGAGCGAGTGGGGAAGCACCGCGTTCATCTTTCGCCGCAACCCATAACTCGAGCTCTGGACCTCACGCCCTCCCAGCCCCCACCGCTTCTGCCCCGGCTCCAGGGCGTAGCTGAAACCGCGCAGCCGCCGGAGCTGAAAGCCGTACAGCTCCGCCAGCCACCGGAACCCGCTCAGGGTGAAAACCGATTTGTGGTGGGCGATGGTGCCGATCTCGCCGCTCCCCTCCGGCAGCACCGGATTGCCCGTGACGTAGCGGATCGACGGCGAGATGTTGCCGGGGGTCCAGCCGAAGAGCAGGAAGAGCCGGTTCGCCAAGCAGGCGAGGTTGGGCGTCGTCACCACCAGCCAGCCGCGGTCGGCGACCACGGCGCTCGCCGAGTCCAGAAAGCCGTCCGGGTTCCAGAGGTGCTCGATCACCTCGCCGGCATAGACCATGTCGTAGGTCTCGCCGGCCGGGATGGCCTGCGCGTCCCCAGCACGAACCCGGCCCCCGGCGGCAGGGCGTCGTTCTCGAAGGGGCTGTTGTTGAGGACGGCGATCTCGGCTTCGGGGAAGACGTCCCGCAGCCAGGCGGCCGAGCCGCCGGTGCCGCCAACGTCCAGCACCCGGCGCGGCGCGATCCCCAGCGAGCGAAACGCCGCCTCGCAGGCCCCCAGCCGCTCGGGGGCGTTCAGCCGGGAATGGCCGAGGGCTGTGTAGTCACGCCGGTTCGCCATGGCCGGGAGATTATGCCATAGGGTCGCCTGTCGTATACCGCCCGCTGCGGACGGTGACCGGCGAGGCTCCGGCCTCGCGGTCCAGGGCGAACCCGGGCAACGGCTTCTCCTCTCCCAGAACTAGCGCCGCCACATGCTCGCCCAGGGCTGGGCCGAACTTGTAGCCGTGCCCCGAGCCGCCGCCCACGATCCAGGCGTTGTCCGCTTCCGGGTGCCGGTCGAGGAGCAGGTGGCCGTCCGGGCTGTTCTCGTACTGGCAGACCCGCGCCTCGACCAGCGGCGCGCCGGCCAGGGCGGGGAAGCGGAAAGCCAGATACTTGCGGGCCGCCGCCAGCCGCTCCGGTCTTACCGTACGGTCGCCCGAGGTCGGATCGAACGGCTCGCGGCGGGTGTCGTCCGCCAACTTGAAGCCGCGGCGGTCGTTGCCCGGGATGCCGTAGTGGACCCGCTCGTCGAAGTCGAACCAGACCGGGCACCGGTCCTGTCCAAAACGCGGATCGCCGGCCGGCGCGCCGAAGTAGTGGACCTCCTGACGCGTCGGACGGATCTTGTCCCCGACTACCTCGGGAAAGAGCTGGCCGAGCCAGGGGCCGCAGGCGAAGACGTAAGCGTCCGCCTGGAGGATCGAGCCGTCCGAGAGCTCCAGCCTCTCCATGCGCCCGCCGCCGACCGGCCCGGGCTGGACCGCCAGCTCCCGGTACTCTCCACCTTCCGCGACCAGCGCTTCGGCCACCACCCGGCAGCCGCGCCGCGCTTCCAGGAAGCCGGCCTCTTCCTCATGGACGAGCTTGTCGACGTCTTCGAGGTGGAACTGCGGGAAGCGCTCCCGCGCCTCGGCCGGGGTCATCTCGGTTGCGGTGAGCCCGGCCTCCTTCAGGAGAGGAAGAGAGCCCTGGGCGTACGAGTCGTCGCCGTGGAACAGCCAGAGGGCGCCGGTCCGGTGGTAGAGCCGGTGCCCGGTACGCGCCTCGATCTCGCGCCAGCGCGCGAACGACCGCGCCGTCCAGTCGACGTAGACCGGATGGGGGCCGTAGATGGCCCGGATGACCCGGGTCTCGTCGCCCGAGCTGGCGCGCGAGTGGCCCGGCCCCCAGGCGTCGAGAAGGGTCACCCGGGCCCCCCTGCGGCGCAACGCGAGCGCCGTCCAGCCGCCAAAGGCACCCGCCCCCACGACGGCGACGTGCAACCGTCCGTCCATGCTCTCCTCCTCCAAAGAGGGCGTAAGCTTAGACCACTCGCGTCCTCCGAAACAGGAGGACCCTTCAAGCTTGGAGGAGGTCACATCATGTCCATCCGTTGCCATCCGATGCGAGGCGTGGCACCGCGCCTGCTCGCGGCCGGTCTGCTCACCCTGGCCGCCTGGGCGGGTCCGGCGGCTGCCTCCGATACACCGGCCCCGGCCAGCGTCACGGTCGCGGGGAGCCTGCAGTCCGAGCTGGGCTGCGCCGAAGACTGGCAGCCCGGCTGTGCCGCCACCCACCTGACGCTGGACGCCGAGGACGGCGTCTAGCAGGGGACGTTCAACGTACCCGCCGGCAGTTGGGAGTACAAGCCGGCGCTCAACGCTTCCTGGGACGAGAACTACGGCGCCAACGCCGCCCGCAACGGCGGCAACCTCGCGCTCAACCTGTCCGAGGCCGCCGCGGTCAAGTTCTACTACTCCCACGACACCCACTGGATCACCAGCAGCCGCAACGCGGTGATCGCCACCGCGGCGGGCAGCTCCAGTCCGAGCTCGGCTGCCCCGGCGACTGGCAGCCCGACTGCCTGCGCTCCTGGCTCCAGGACCCGGACGGCGACGGCATCTATACCTTCTCCACCCGCTCGCTGCCGGCCGGCACCTATGAGGTGAAGGTTGCCATCAACGAAAGCTGGAGCGAGAACTACGGCGCCGACGGCGTCACCGGCGGAACCACGATCCCGCTCGTCCACGACCCGGCAGTCCAGGCCTTCGTCAACGCCAGCATCCTCTCCCCCGAACAGGGCGAGGCGCTGACCGAGGCCGCCGAAGGCCTTCTCGAAGCCCTGGCTGCGTAAAGCCGCAGACCCTTCCCGGCCGCCGCTCTTCCCGGGCGGCGGCCGTTTCCTTGAGGCGTCTCTCGCGGTGCTATTCTTGCCTCAGCAGGAGACCTTATATGGGCGAGACCACCACAGTGACCGTTGAGCTTCCGATCGAGGTGAAGCAGCGCCTCGAAGAGTTGGCGCGGACGATCTCGCGGTCCGAGGACCGGCTCGCCGCGGACGCCATCTGCTCGTACCTCGACCTGCAGGACTGGCAGATCGGCGAAATTGAGAAGGGGATCGCCGAAGCCGACGCCGGAGAGTTCGCCAGCGACGAGGAGGTCGCGTCGACTTTTGCGAAATGGCTGAATGCGCGTTAGGTGGACGCGCAGAGCGCTGTGGGCGCTCGATGCCGTCGCCGCCTACATCGCTCAGGACAGCCCAAAAGCCGCCGGACAGGTTGTAGATCGAATCCAGCACGCCGTCGACAGTCTCCCCGAGCATCCCTCCCTCGGCCGGCCGGGTCGTGTTGCGGGTACCCGGGAGCTGATCGTCCACGGAACACCGTTCATCGTGCCATACCGCATCCGAGAAGATGGGGTAGAGATCCTGTCGGTCTTCCACGCCGCCAGGCGCTGGCCGGACCGGTTTTGAGCGTTGCACCCGTTCCTGCCATTCCCCCTACCGCTCCCCACCCGGCATAGAATGCGTTAGCCTTCCCCGCGGTTCCGGGAAGGCGTGCCCCGGAGTGAAGGGAGCTTCCATGATCCAGGCCGAGCCGTTGAAAAGCGAGTTGATCGACCGTGTCGCGGAACGGGTCCGGGACCTCGCGCCCGCCGACCAGGCGCCGGTCGTCGAGCCCTTCGCGCGCCAGTTCTACGCCGACGTCCCGCCCGAGGACCTCGACACCGCACCCGAGACCCTCGCGGCGGTCGCCCTGGACCTCTGGGCCTTCGCCCAGGAACGCCAGCCCGGCACCGCCAAGGTCCGCGTCTATAGCCATCGCATCCAGGACCGGCGCCGGCTGCCCGGCACCGTCGTCGAGATCGTCAACGACGACATGCCTTTCCTGGTCGACTCGGTCGCCTCGGAGCTCCTGCGGCTCGGCGCGGAGCTCCGCCTGGTCATCCATCCCATCATCTCCGTCGAGCGCGACGCGACGGGCCGCCTCTTTGCCCTCCACGGCGAAACCGGCGGCGGGTTGCGAGAGTCGTTCATGCACATCCGCCTCGGCCCCCAGCCGGCCGAGCGCCACGCCGAGATCCAGGGCCGGATCGAGAAAGTCCTGGCCGACGTGCGCGCCGCGGTCGTGGACTTCCGCGCGATGCGCGAGCGCTGTCAGCACCTCGCCGAAGAGCTCGAGCAGAGCCCGCCGCCGCTTCCTTCCGAGGAGATCGCCGAAGGCAGCGAGTTCCTGCGCTGGATCAACGACCGCAACTTCGTCTACCTCGGCTATCGTGAGTACCGCTTCGAAGGCAGAGGGGAAGCGGCGGTCGCCCGCGTCCTGCCCGGCACCGGCCTCGGCCTGCTGCGCGACGAGCAGTTCCTAATCTTCGACGGCCTGCGCAACCTCGGCACTCTGCCCGCCGAGGTGCGCCACTTCCTGCGCCAACCCGTGCTGCTCCTCGTCACCAAGGCCAACCGGCTGTCGACGGTGCACCGGTCGGCCCACATGGACACCATCGCGGTGAAGTGCTTCGACGCCGAAGGCCGCGTCACGGGCGAGCGGCTGTTCATCGGTCTGTTCACCTCCGAGGCCTACTCGATCAGCCCGCGCGCCATCCCTTTCCTGCGCCGCAAGGTCGAGAACGTCCTCAAGCGCGCCGACTTCGCGCCCGGCAGCTACAATAGCAAGACGCTCGGCTTCATCCTCGAGACCTTCCCGCGCGACGAGCTGTTCCAGATCGGCGAGGACGACCTGCTGCGCATCGCCACAGGCGTCCTGCACCTCCAGGAGCGCCAGAGGACCGCTCTGTTCGTCCGCCGCGATCCGTTCGGCCGCTTCGTCTCCTGCCTGGTCTACGTGCCGCGCGACCGCTTCGACACCGACCTGCGGCGCAAGCTGGAGGCGATCCTCGCCCGCGCCTATCAGGGGTCGGTGGCGGCGTCCAACCTCCACCTGACCGATTCCGCCCTGGCGCGGCTGCACGTCCTGGTCTCCACCCGGCCGGGACAGATCCCCGACATCGATCTGGAGCGCCTGGAGCGGGAGCTCACAGAGGCGAGCCGCTCGTGGCCGGACAGGCTGTCGGAAACGCTGATCGCGAGCCGCGGCGAGGAGGAGGGGATCCGCCTCGCCCGCCGCTACAGCCCCGCTTTCCCGTTGAGCTACCGGGACCGGTTCGACGCGTCGGCCGCGGTCTTCGACGTCGGCTGCCTGGAACAGGCGCTCGCCACCGGCGAGGTGCAGCTCAACCTCTACCGTCCGGCCGGGGCCCAACCGCACGAGGTCCGCTTCAAGGTCTACGGCAGCGGCGAGGTGGTGCCGCTGTCGAACGTGCTGCCGATGCTGGAGAACATGGGGGTCAAGGTCATCGATGAGATCCCCTACGACATCCAGCCGGCCGGGCTCGACGCCAAGGTCTGGCTCCGCGATTTCAGCATGGCCTCCGAGGACCGCACGGCGATCGACCTGGACGGCGTGCGTCACGCCTTCCACGAGGCCTTCGCTCAAGTCTGGCGCAACGAGGCCGAGGATGACGGCTTCAACCGCCTGGTGCTGCGCGCCGTCCTTCCCTCCCGCGAGGTGTCGGTGCTGCGCGCCTATTCCAAATACCTGCGGCAGGCGCAGATCCCGTTCAGCCAGGCCTATATGGAGCGCACCCTGGCGAACCACCCGGTGATCGCCCGCCGGCTGGTCGACCTGTTCCTGGCGCGCTTCGACCCCTCGCTCGGCGACGAGGCCGGGCCCCGCGCGCAGACCGTGCTCGAAGAGATCGCGCGGCAGTTGGATGAGGTGACCAACCTCGACGAGGACCGCATCCTGCGCCGTTTCCTCAACCTGATCGAGGCGACGCTGCGCACCAACTTCTTCCAGGCCGGCGCGGACGGCCGGCCTAAAGGTTACCTCTCGCTCAAGCTCGACTCGCGCCGTATCGAAGAGCTGCCGCTCCCCCGGCCGGTGTTCGAGGTCTTCGTCTACAGCCCGCGCGTCGAGGCCGTCCACCTGCGCGGCGGCAAGGTGGCGCGCGGCGGCATCCGCTGGTCGGACCGGCGCGAGGACTTCCGCACCGAGGTGCTCGGCCTGATGAAGGCGCAGATGGTCAAGAACGCCGTCATCGTGCCGGTCGGCTCCAAGGGCGGCTTCTTCGTCAAGAGTCCGCCCGAGGGGAGCCGCGAGGCAGTCCAGGCCGAGGGCGTCCGGTGCTACCAGACCCTGGTGCGCGGCCTGCTCGACATCACCGACAACCTGCGGGGGAGCGATGTCGTGCCGCCGTCCCAGGTGATGCGCCGCGACCCCGACGACCCGTACCTGGTCGTAGCGGCTGACAAAGGCACGGCCAGCTTCTCAGACATCGCCAACGCTCTCTCCGCCGAGTACGGCTTCTGGCTCGACGACGCCTTCGCCTCCGGCGGCTCGGCCGGCTATGACCACAAGCGCATGGCGATCACCTCCCGCGGCGTCTGGGAGTCGGTCAAGCGCCACTTCCGGGAGATGAACAAGAACGTCCAGACCACGGACTTCACGGTGATCGGCATCGGCGACATGGCGGGCGACGTGTTCGGCAACGGCATGTTGATGTCGCGTCACATCCGGCTGATCGCCGCGTTCAACCACCTCCACATCTTCATCGATCCGAATCCGGACGCGGACGCCAGCTTCCGCGAGCGCGAGCGCCTCTTCAACCTGCCCCGCTCCACCTGGGCCGACTACGACCCGAAGCTGATCTCGCCCGGCGGCGGTATCTTCGAGCGTAAGGTGAAGTCGATCGACATGACCCCGGAGATGAAGCAGGCGTTCGGCATTACGGCGGACCATGCGGCCCCGAGCGAGCTCATCCAGGCTCTGCTCCGCACGCCGGTCGAGCTGCTCTTCTTCGGCGGCATCGGCACCTACGTCAAGGCGCGGTCGGAGAGCCACGCCGACGTCGGCGACCGCGCCAACGACGCGTTGCGCGTCGACGGCGCGGAGCTGACCGCCAAGGTGATCGGCGAGGGGGCCAACCTCGGCATGACGCAACGCGGCCGGGTCGAGTACGCGTTGCGTGGCGGGCGGCTCAATACCGACTTCATCGACAACTCGGCCGGCGTCGACTGCTCGGACCACGAGGTCAACATCAAAATTTTGCTAAACGACGCCGAGCGGGCGGGCGAGATCACCCGCGGCGAGCGCAACGCCCTGCTCAAGGAGATGACCGAGGAGGTCGCAGAGCTGGTGCTGCGCGACAACTACCTGCAGACGCAGGCGATCACGGTCACCCACCGGCTGGGCGCGCACCTGCTCGACCGGCTGGCGCGGCTGATACGGTCTTTGGAGAAGGCGGGGCGGCTCGATCGCCAGATCGAGTTCCTGCCCGACGACGAGGCCCTGGCGGCGCGGGCCAAGCAGACGGTCGGCTTCACCCGTCCGGAGCTGGCGGTGCTCCTCTCCTACACCAAGATCGCGCTCTACGACGAGATCCTGGCCTCCGACCTGCCGGACGACCCCGCCATGCAGGAGGAGCTGATCTGCTACTTCCCGACGGCGCTACGCCACCGCTTCGCCCACCGCATCGGCGGCCACCGGCTGCGGCGCGAGATCGTGGCGACGTCGATCACCAACAATATCGTCAACCGCGCCGGCGTCACCTTCGCCTACGAGGTCGGGGAGAAGACCGCCTCGCCGGTGACCGACGTCGCCCGCGCTTACATCATCAGCCGCGAGGTCTTCGGCATGCTTGAGCTGTGGGAGCGTATCGAGGCTCTCGACAACCGGGTGCCGGCCGCGCTCCAGGCGACCATGCTGCTCGAGTGCGGCCGGCTGATCGAGCGCGGCGCGGTCTGGTTCCTCCGCGAGTCGCCGCGTCCCCTGGACATCATGGGGCAGATCGAGGCCTATTCGGCGAGCGTGCACGACCTCGTCAGCCGCCTGGAGAGCCTGCTCTGTGAGGAAGACCGCGCGCTGCTCGCCAAACAGACCGCCGCCTATGTCCGCGAGGGGGCGCCGGAGGACCTGGCGCACCGCATCGCCAGCCTCGCCTGGCTGGTCGCCATCTGCGACATCGTGCGCATCGCCCGCGAGACCCGGGTGCCCGCCGAGTGGGTGGGCCAGATCTACTTCGACGTCGGCTCGCGCTTCGGTTTCGACTGGCTGCGCCGCGCCGCGGCCCAGCTGCCGACCGACAACGTCTGGGACAAGCAGGCGGTCTCCGCCATCGTCGACGACCTGCTGGGCCACCAGAGCGACCTGACCGTGGGAGTGCTCTCCCACACCAGCAACGGCATGCCCGCCGGCCGCGCCGTCGAAGCCTGGGCCGCGGAGCGGCGCCCGTTCATCGAACGCACCGAGCAGCTCCTCGCCGAGCTGCGCACGGTCGGCACGCCCGACCTCGCCATGCTCGCCGTCGCCAACCGGCAGCTCAAATCGATGAGAGGCTAGTGGGTCCGTTGAACCCCGCTCCGCTCCTTCGTGTGCGCGCCTCGGCGCTGCCAGTCGCTCCGCGGGGTCAACGGACCCACATCATGAGAGGGTAATTGCGATGGGGACGAGAAGTGACTTCCTGTGTGGGACCGGCGTCTCGGCCGGAGAGCGCCGGCGGGTCGACGTCCGCCGGGTCGACCAGGTCGAGACGCTCGACGACCTCTTCCGCCACTGCCTGCCGGCCTTCGGCGGCGCCTACCTGCGGCGCGTCTACACCATCCTCGACAACGCCATCGGCGCCGGCTTTCCGCTGACGCTGGCGATCGCCGGGCCGGTGACCGTCTCCGGCCAGCACCAGGCCTGGCTCATCCCGCTGCTCGAGACCGGCTGGGTCGCCTACCTGAGCACCACCGACGCGGTCTGCTACCACGACGGCCATCGCAGCCTGGACGCGCACAAGGAGGGGCCGATCCACGAGGTGCCGATCTTCGGCGACGACGGCCGGCTGCGCGACGAGCGGCAGATCCGCGTCACCGACATGGCCTTCGACGAGGACGTGCTGCTCGATCAGGACCGCTTCCTCTCCGCCTGCCTGCAACGGCCGGAGTTCCAGAAGAAGATGACCGGCACGGAGATGCGCTACCTGCTCGGCCGGTTCTACGCCGCGCAGGAGGAACAGAACGGCGTCGAGCCGGGGCTCCTCAACGTCTGCCACCGCCTGGCGGTCCCGATCTTCGTCGGCGCCCCGGCGGACGGCAGCGTCTTCCTCAACTCGATGAAGCTGTGGGCCATGGAGAGGGCCGGGCTCGGCGGCCCCTACGGCTTCGAGCTCGACATGCACGCCGAGGTCTTCGAGGCCTGCGCCTATCACCGCTGGGGCCTGTTCGAGAACCCGGTGGGCGGGCTCGCCACCTTCATGCTGGGCGGCGGCGTGCCGAAGAACTACAACCTCCAGCCCGAACCGGCGCTGGGGCAGGTCCTGGGCATCCCGGACGTCCGCGGCTACACCTTCGACGTGCAGATCGTCACGGCGCCGATCACCGAGGGGTCGCTCTCCTCCTGCCCGCCCGGGGAGGCGGTGACCTGGGGC
>JBKKAU010000402.1:0-4377 GCA_046714475.1 Thermoanaerobaculia bacterium | reverse complement strand
GGGCGCGGAATCCCCCTCTTTGAGAGCAGAATCCCCCCGATTCTGAACTGAAACCCCCCTCATCGGGCGCGGAATCCCCCCGGTTGGGAGTCCGAACCGGGGGGATTCAGAGACGAAATCCCCCTGTTTCGAGACCCGCAATGGACAACAAGCCCGCTATATCCGGCGGGATCGGAGCCCGAATCTCCAGGCGCCCTCCCGTGATCGGGTGCTCCAGCGCCAGCCTCCAAGCGTGCAGCGCCTGGCGCGGGAAATCGCGGCACAGATCGGCGAGCGCCGGGTCCGGGATGCCCTTCCAGCGCGGCTCGCCATAGACGGGATCGCCGACGATCGGCAGGTTGCGCGCCTTGAGATGGACGCGGATCTGGTGCGTCCTGCCGGTGAGGAGCCGGCAGCGTAGCAGGGAGAGGGGGACGCCCTCGCCGTCCGTTTCGGCGACGGTCTCGAACAGGGTGGAGGAGTCGAGCCCCTCGGTTTTGGAGGTGGTCATACGCCGCGGGTCGGACGGATCGCGCAGGATCTTGAGGTCGATCCGCCCCCGGTCCACGCCGGTCTTGCCGTAGGCGACCGCGAGGTACTCCTTCTCGCTCCTGGGGCCGCGCAGGGCCCGGGCCAGCCGGGCGTGCACCTCCCCGGTCCTGGCGACGAGGAGGACTCCGGACGTCCCCTTGTCGAGCCGGCTGACCAGCCCGAGCCGGCCGGGCTCTCCGCCTCTTTCCTTCAGATACCAGGCCAGGGCGTTGAGCAGCGTGCCCTCGCGGTGGCCGATCGTCGGGTGCACCACGAGGCCGGGCGGCTTGTCGAGGGCGAGGAAGTGCTCGTCCTCATAGAGGACCGACAGCGGCATCTCCTGCGGTTTCGTCTCCGGACGAGGGGGCGCGGCGGGGAGGAGAACCTCGACCTCATCGCCTGGGGAGAGGTGGTCCGACGGTTTGCGGACCAGGACGCCGTTGACCCGCACGCGGCCTTCGGCGATCCAGCGCTGGACCCGGGTCCGGGAGATGCCATAGACATCGGCCAGACGCGTCACCAGGGCCAGGTCGAGCCGCTCGCGGGCGTCGCCGCGGTGGGCGCGGAAGGTCCTGGTCTCGGTCGGCTCCACGGGACCCCATGGTATAGTCCCAGGCCACGGAGGAGCCTATGGAGCGCCGCTACTTCTTTCACGTAGTCCTCTTCGAGGATCGGGGCTGGTGGGTGGCTCAGTGCCTCGAACGCAATCTGGCGACGGCCTCCCAAGACCCGCGAGACCTACCGAACAAGCTCAAGGCCGTCTTGCAAGTACAGATCGAGGCCGACCGAAAGGCCGGTGTCGAACCCTTCGCTTCCTTGCCTCAGGCTCCCCGCCGTTTCTGGCGGATGTTCCAGGATGCAGAACCCTGGCTGCTCGATGCCAACGCCGCTGAGCTGCCCATCAGGACTCCGGCTTGGACCGAGTTGGCGCTCGCCTAGTCGTCTAGCGGATTGAGCCCGAGCAGGGCCGCATCAAATCCCAAGTTCTCACAGAGGACCTCCTGCTCTCTCGGAGACAGGAGAGCGTTGGGGCCCTTGTCTCCAACCGAGGCTCGTTCCCCGTCTGGGCCTTCCAGGTAGTACCCGCTCTTGGACTGCCGCAACGCCACCTTGAAACCACTAAGGTGGTCCAACTCGTTCATGAATTGTCGCAGAGTCCGTTCGTGACTTGGCACTGCCCAGTCCACCCCATCAGAAGAACGAGAACGCCCGTAGCGCAGGAGCGCGACTTTATTCCCGATTCCGGAGCCGAGTCAAATGCGGCTGGGAGCCCCGCCGCGAGGCACGCGGCGGGGTTCGAGGCGGAGAGTTTCAGCGCAGGAACTTGACCAGCGAGCTGGCGTAGTTCATCGCGGCGTCGGCGGGGGTGTCGCTGTGCGACTGGTTGCGCAGCAGCATCAGGTTCTCGCCGGTCTTGGTGTCCTTGAGCCGCATCTCCAACTCGATGAACGGCTGCACGTTGGCGAAGTAGATGTAGGTCGAATCCCGCTTGACGTCGACGATGGCGAGCTCCAGCTCGAGGTCGCCCTTGCCTTTGGCCACCTCGAGGCCCAGCGCTTTCACCGCCTCCTCGAAGGCCTCCCGGATCTCGCCCGGGAGGTGCTGCGGCACCACGCCCGAGAAGTTCTTCACCTCGGGGATCGACACCGTCTTGTACGAGGCCAGGTCGAAGCCGAGTTGCTTCGGCTCGGCGGGATTGGGACCACCGCTGCCGCGCGAGAGCTTTTTGAGGAGCCCTCCCTTCTTGCCCGCTTCCTCGGCCGGCGCGGGAGTCGCGCCGGCGACCTTGACCCAGCCCCAGTCGAACCCTTCGCCATTGCGCTCGATGTCCTCGACCATCAGGCGATAGTCGTCCTCTTTCAGGAAGACGTTGACAATCTCGTCTCCCTCTTTGAAGTCCTCGCTATTCACGAAATAATCAGCCGCCGACGCTGGCAACGCCAGAGCCAGGGTCAGCAGGAACGCACCGCCAACCTTCTGTGTCCGCATAGCTCCTCCGGGATGTAGTAGGTGTACACCGTACCGGGTATCTTATCCGAAGCTGGCCCTGCCTGCCTCTTCATGGGAGCGCCATCCGGACCACCTGGGCGAGGTGCAGAGCCTGCCGGCCGGTGGCCTGGACGATCTGCTCGCGGCAGCTGAACCCGTCCGCGACGACCAGGACGGCCTCGCCGGCCGCGCGTACCGCGGGGAGGAGGACCTGCTCGCCGCAGGCGATCGAGACCTCGTAGCGGCCCTTCTCGAAGCCGAACGCTCCCGCCATGCCGCAGCAGCCCGAGTCGAGCACCTCGAAGGCGAGGCCGAGCCGGGAGAGCAGCTCGCGGTCCGCGGCCATCCCCAAGACCGCTTTGTGGTGACAGTGGCCGTGGACCATGGCCCGGCGGTCGAGCCGCGGCGGCGAGAAGCCGGTCTCCGGCCGGGTGAGGAGCTCGCTCAGGGTGAAGGTCCGGGCGGCGAGGTCCCGGGCGCGCGGGTCCGCGGGGAAGAGGTGGAGGAGCTCGTCCCGGAAGGTCGTCACGCAGCTAGGCTCCAAACCCACGACCTCGACTCCCCCGGGTAAGGCGTCCAGGATCCGCGCGAGCCAGCGGCGTGCGAGCCCGAGCATCCCGAAGTCGTAGAGCGGCCGGCCGCAGCAGAGGATGCGACGGGGGAGCATGACCCGAAAGCCCGCGGCCTCCAGCACCTCCGTGGCGGCGACGGCGATCTCGGGATGGAAGGCGTTGGTGAAGGTGTCCGGCCAGAGGAGGACGGGGCGACCGTCCGTCCGGCCGAGGCCTCGCTTCGCGAACCAGGCGCGGAAGGTCTGCCGGGCGAAGGCGGGGAGCCGGCGTTCCGGAGCGATGCCGGCGAGCCTCTGGACCGCCCCGGCGAGCGGCGGCCGGGTGAGCAGGTTCGCCGCCCGCGGAGCGTGGGAGGCGAGCCGCGCCCACCAGGGGATCAGGCCCAGGGCGTAGGCCTGGACCGGGCGGAGCCGGCCGCGGTAGTGGTGCGACAGGAACTCGGCCTTGTACGCCGCCAGGTCGACCCCGGCCGGGCACTCGCTCTTGCAGCCTTTGCAGGACAGGCAGAGGTCGAGGGCGTCGCGGACCTCCTCGCTGCCGAAACCGTCCCGGACGACTCCTCCCTCCAGCATCTCGTAGAGCAGCCGCGCCCGGCCGCGCGTCGAATGCTTCTCCTCGCCGGTCACTTTGTAGCTCGGGCACATGGTGCCGCCATCGGAGCGCCGGCACTTGCCGACGCCGACGCAGCGCAGCACGGCGCGCGAGAAGCTGCCGTCGTCGGCGGGGTAGCCGAATCGGGCCGCGGGCTCGGCCAAGGGGCGCAACCGCCGCAGGTCGGCGTCGAGCGGCGCGGGGTCTACGACCTTGCCGGGGTTCATGCGGCCTTCGGGGTCCCAGATGGCCTTGAACTCGCGAAAGGCCTGTACCAGCTCCTCGCCGTACATGCGGGCGAGCAGCTCGCCGCGCTGCTGGCCGTCGCCGTGCTCGCCGGAGAGCGAGCCGCCGTAGGCGACCACCAGGTCAGCCGCCCCCTCCAGGAACTCCCGGTACCGGCGCACCCCGGCCGCGGTCGCGAGGTCGAAGTTGATGCGGGCGTGGAGGCAGCCTTCGCCGAAGTGCCCGTAGAGGGCGGCGCCGTAGCCGTAGCGGGCGAGCAGGGCCGAGAGGTCGCGCAGATAGGGGGCCAGCCGCTCGGGCGGGACCGCCGAGTCCTCCCAGCCGGGCCAGGCCTCGCCCAGCCGGGGATCGCGTGACGTGGTGCCGACCGCGGCCTCCCGCACCTCCCAGACGCGGGCCTGCGTCGACGGGTCTTCGACCAGCAGCATGCCGGGCGGGCGACGGCCGGCCCGGAGGCGCGCCATCAGCC
>JBKKAU010000401.1:0-6593 GCA_046714475.1 Thermoanaerobaculia bacterium | reverse complement strand
CGTCGAGAGCGACCTCTGGGCCGCGGCCGCGGCCCGCCGGCCGGGGTGGGAGGGGAGGGTCCTCGCTGGGCAGGCCCGGCGGCTCGCCCGCTGGGAGGGGGAGGAGGTCCGGCGCGTGGCCGCGACGTTCGCCCTCACGGCCGAGGACGCCGCGCGGCTGCGTGAGCTGGCGCCGGGCAGCCGCGTCCGCGTGCTGCGGGCTCCCTTTCCGGCGTTGCCTCCGGGGACCGGGCATCTCCCCGGCGAGCCGGCGGTCGTGGTGATGGGCAGCCGGGGATGGCTCCCGAACGAGGAGTCGGCCGGCTGGTTCCTCGACGAGGCCTGGCCCGCGGTGCGCGCCGGGCTGCCGGGGGCCGTCCTGCATCTCTTCGGCGTGGAGCGGGAGGTGGGGGAGCGTGGCGACGTCCTCGTCCATCCCTCGCCCGAGGACAGCGCCGAGGCGTTCGCCCCCGGGTCGATCCTGGCCGTGCCGTTGCGGATCGCCTCCGGGGTGCGGATGAAGGTGCTCGAAGCCTGGGCGCGGGGCGTACCCGTCGTCGGCACCCCGGCGGCGCTGGCCGGGCTCGACGTCATGGACGGCCGCGAGGCCCTGGTGGCCCAGGACCCGGAGGGTTTCGCCGGGGCCCTCGCCCGCGTCCACCATGAGCCCGGCCTCGCGGCCTCGCTGGTCGAAGCGGGACGCCAGGCGCGGCGCGAGCGGCACGATCCCGCCCGGGTGGCGGCGGAGATGGTGGCGGCTTATGAAGAGGTGCTGGCCTACTCCAGGTGCAACTGACCGATCGGCCGCTGGTCCGGGTCGGTGCCGGCGTGGGCGTACATCGCCAGTACCTCCTCCGTCGGACCGGCGGCGCGCAGGCGGCCGGCGTCGAGCCAGATGCAGCGCGTACAGTTCTTGCGGATCGCCTGGGCGTTGTGCGAGACGAGCAGCACCGTGGTGCCGGCGTCGTGGAAGCTCTGCACCCGCTCCTCGCACTTCTCCGTAAAGGCGGCGTCGCCGACCGCCAGCACCTCGTCGAGGATGAGGATGTCGGGCACCCAGGCGGTGGCGATCGAGAAGCCCAGGCGGGCCAGCATGCCGCTCGAGTAGTTGCGGATCGGCGTGCGGATGAAGTCGCCCAGGCCGCTGAACTGGATGATGCCCTCAAGCTTCTCGTCGATCTCCCGGCGCGAGCGGCCGAGGAGCAGGGCGTTCAGGTAGATGTTCTCGAACCCGGTCAGCTCGTGGTCGAAGCCGGTCCCGAGCTCCAGGATCGGCGACAGGCTGCCGCGTACCACGGCGCTGCCGGCCGTCGGCTTGAGCACGCGCGAGATCACCTTGAGCAGAGTGCTCTTGCCGGCGCCGTTCCGGCCCACGACCCCAAGGATCTCGCCCGGCTGGACCTGCAGGTCGATGTCCCGCAACGCCCAGAGCTTCTCGTAGGAGAGCGCCCCTTTGACGAAGTGGATTAGGTACTCCTTGATCGAGGGGAGGCGCTGCTTGGCCAGGCGGTAGCAGAGGCAGACCCCTGACAGCTCGATCCGCGGCGGGGCGATGACCGGATCAGACATAGAAAGGGATGCGGTCGCTGCTCTTGCGGAAGGCCACGGAGCCGACCGCCAGGGCCAGCACGGCGATGCCGATGCAGACGCTGAGGTGCGTGATCGGGGGGATCTCCCCCTGATAGATCGGATCGCGGAAGACCTCCAGGATCGAGCGGACCGGATTGAACCGCACGACCCAGCGCAGGTTCTCGGGGACGATCTCCTTGGGGTAGAAGATCGGTGTCAGGTACATCACCAGGGACAGCAGCACGCCGATCAGCTCGACGACGTCGCTGAAGAAGACCGCGAGCGGCGCGAGCAGCAGCCCGGCTCCCAGCGTGAAGAGCGCCGCCAGCAGGATCGACACCGGCAGGAAGAGCAGCGCCGGCTTGAGCGACGACAGGCCGGAGGTCACCACCATGATGAGGAAGAGCGGCAGCATCGCCAGCAGCAGGTTGACCACCCCCGAGATCACGGTCGCCAGCGGGAAGACGATCTTGGGGACCGGCAGCTTCTGCAGGAGCTGGGCGTTGCCGCGCAGGCTGTTCATCGACGCCACGATGCTCTGGCTGAAGAAGTTCCAGAAGAGGATCCCGGCCAGGGCGTAGATCGGGTAGTCCGGCAGGTCGAAGCGGAACAGCGCGCTGAACACCAGCTGGAAGACCAGCATCATGAGGAGTGGCTGGAGCATGGTCCACAGGAAGCCGATCGCCGACCGGCGATAGCGGACCTTGAGGTCCCTCGCCACCAGGGTCAGGATCAGGTCGCGGTAACGGAAGATCTCGTTCTTGGGCGTTTCGGGGCGGAGGCTCATGAGCCTCCGCCGCACGGCTTTCTACACCGAGCGCCGCCATAGAGCAAGTTTTACCCGGTTTCTCCCCCCCGACGAGCAGTCCTCCCGGGGGTAAGGCTCCCTCTTCCCTTCTCGAACATGCGTATGCATCTCTGGCCTGGTCCTTGCAGAGAGGCGGGCAGAGGACTCGTCGTACAGGTTTGACTTCGATCTCTTCTCTGGATTGGATGTAGCCGCGAAGAAGTGCTGGAAGCCTCTCTTTAACAACCTGGGTTGCATGTACATGCAAAAGGAGATTCCATGAGGAGTTTGTGGAAGCGAACAGCCCTCGCCGTGGGTGTTCTCGTCCTTGCCGTCGTCCCTTGCACTTATGCTCAGCCGAGCCTCGTCTCCGAAGAGCTGGAAGAAAAGGCGGCCCGCAGGGCCGAAGCCGAAAAGGCAGTCCGCGCGACGCTGCTCGAGCGGTCGGTGCGGAGGGTCGATCCCAAAGTCGTGGCGAACGACGCGCGGCGGGTCGTCGCCTCGATGTCCGACGAGCAGGTGGCCGAGCTGTTGCGCGGCACGGAGCTGGTGACCGTCATGACGGACCAGCGCCTGCGGCCCCAGTCCCTGGAAATGGCCAAGGCCGACAGCCAGGTCCAAGCCGACGGCGAGGTCCAGTCGGTGACCGCCAAGGCCCTGGGTGACGCCGAGACCGAGCTCCTCTTCGTCCCGGTGGCGCCCTGCCGCGTCATCGACACCCGTCTGGCGGGTGGGCCGATCGGGGCCAACCAGGTGCGCGCCTTCGAGATCGCGGGCACCGAGAACTTTGGCTCCCAGGGTGGATCGGCCAGCGGCTGCGGCATCCCGCTCGGCTCGACCGATCCGGTCGCGCCCGCGGTGGTGATCAACTTCATCGCCGTCGCCCCCGGCGGTCCGGGCAACCTGCGGGCCTGGGAGTTCGGCCAGCCGGCGCCCAACGCCAGCGTCATCAACTACGCCAACGTCGCCGGCCTCAACATCGCCAACGGCGTCATCGTCCCGATCGCCGGCGTCTCGACCCTGGCCAAGGACCTGAACATCCAGGCCGACGTCTCCGGCACGCATGTGGTCGCCGACGTCACCGGCTACTTCACCCGCTTCCCGGTGGAGGAGATCCAGGGGGGCCTCAAGACGACGGTGAACCCGGTCGCGAACACGACGCTGGTCGACCTCGACGACGGCGGCTGTCATGAGCTGAACTCCTGCACGATCACCTCGCCGGTGGCGGGGACCGTGCTGGTCGAGGCCTGGACGCAGGTGGTGGTCAACCACACCAGCGGCACGCTGGACCGCTTCGTCATGCAGGTCGAGACCGCCGCCACGGTCTCCTGCCCCGCGGACGACTCGATCGACGCCGCGGACTACGAGATCCCGGCCGCCCTCGGCACCAACATCGACGTCGACTTCACCCTTGCGCACGCCCGGGACTTCACCCAGACGGCGGGACAGACCCGGACCTACCGCCTGAGCGGCAGGATGGTCAACGGCGCCGGCAGCCTCGATCAGGCCGAGAACTCACGACTGATCTGCACGTTCATCCCGGACTAGCCAGGACGAGGAGACGCCATGAAGACCTACTTGCAGAACATACTCGCGGCCGGCGCCCTCCTGCTCCTCGCAGTTCCGGCCTTTCCGGCGGAGACGCTGACCGAAGCCCAGGCCGCGCGGGCGGCTGCCCAGAGGGAGCAGGCGCGCGGGATCATCACCCAAACCTTGGAGGAGCGGCTCGTCCGGGAGGTCTCTCCGGCCGTCGTCGCCGCGGACGTCGAGAGGATCGTCTCGTCGCTCTCTGACGAGGGCGTCCGCAACCTGATCCGGTCGAGAGACGCGACGCCCCTGCTCGAGCAACGGCGGGACGCGGTACGGCGGGGCAAGTTCCAGAACGCCCCGGCGCAGAACGACGCGGTCCAGAACGCCACCGCCAAAGCGCTGGGCGATGCCGAATCCGAGCTCCTCTTCGTTCCGGTGGCGCCTTGCAGGATCCTCGACACCCGCAACATCAGCGGCGGGTTCGTGGCCGCCGGCCAAGTGCGCCACTACCTGGTCGCCGGCTCTAACGCCTTCCTCGCCCAGGGCGGCACGGGCGGCGGCTGCGGCATCCCGGACGGCGCCGCCGAGCCGGTGGCCCCGGCCGTGGTCATCAACTTCATCGCCGTCGGCCCGGCGGGCCCTGGCAACCTGCGCGCCTGGGAGTTCGGCCAGCCGGCTCCCAACGCCAGCGTCATCAACTACTCCAACGTCCCCGGCCTCAACATCGCCAACGGCGTGGTCGTGCCGATCGAAGGGACCGCCGCGCAGCCGTGGGACCTGAGCATCCAGGCGGACGTCAGCGGCACGCACGTGGTCGCCGACGTCACCGGCTACTTCACCCGCTTCCCGCGGGAGCAGTTCATCCAGAAGAAGGACATCGTCGTGATCGGCGAGCAGACGAGCCCGGTCAGCCTGGCGGACGGCGGCTGCAAGCTCCTCACGACCTGCGTGGTCACCTCGCCGGCCAACACCCCCGGCAAGGTGCTCATCCGGAGCTATGCCAACGTCGCGATCGACCATACGCAGGGGACCGACACCCATGACCGGGTAATCGTCGGCGCCACGCTCAGCCCCAATGTCACCACTCCCAACTGCACGACGATCAGCAACCAGGTGGCGAACATGGACTTCGAGATGCCGGACGTCGCTCCCACGGCGTCGGACCTCGACGTCAGCCTCTCGCACGGCCGCGAGTTCACGCAGTCCGGCGGCGTCACCCGGACCTATGGCCTGCAAGCCCTCATGTTCGTCGGCGCGAACGCGGGAGACGCGATCGAGAGCTCGCGCATGATCTGCACGTTCATTCCCGACTGAAGAGCCCCCTAACCAGGGGAGGAGCAAGGCCCGGCTTTCGCCGGGCCTTTTTCTTTCTCCCTGCCTGTAACAATTCCTCGTCTGACTCGCCTTTCCAGGGTAGGAGCGACTTCATGCGATGTCCGCTATGTAACGAAACCTAGGAGTTGGAGGGAGAAAAGGAATAGCCACTGATTTGTGTTAAAATCAAGCATACATCTTAGATCCAGCTTACAGATCAGAAAGATAATTGTTGTTTTCGGTGTTCAGGCCTTGCCGGTGTACGGCATCGCCTGTATTGGGAAACGTGGAGTGGTAACAGGAGAGCTTCGATGAGAAAAAGAATGGCGGCTTTAGTAATGTTCGTGCTGTTGATTGGGGTTGCTGCCCTGCCCGCCCTTGCGGGGGAGGCCAGGGAGGCGGCTGTCGAAGCCCCGCCGGCCGTCGCTTTGATGAGCTCGGGATCGGCGAGCATCGACTGGGCGCCTGTCGTGGAGTACGACCGGCTGGTCCTGACGGTGACGGGGCCGGACGACGTGGTGATCCGCCGCGAGTTCAAGGCGGGGCAGCACCCGTCGCTCAGCCTGTTCAACCGCCGGGGTCAGAAGCTGGCCGACGGCAGCTACTCCTACGAGCTGCGGGTCGTCCCGGTCTTCGAGCCGGAGGTCCGCCAGAAGCTGTCGGCGGCGCGGGAGACCGGCAACACCGCGGCGGTCATCGCCGAGCTGCGCCGCGCGGGCAAGCTGCCGCTGGCTCCTGTGCAGTCTGGCCACTTCCTGGTCAGTGGCGGGACGCTGGTGACGGCCGCGTCCGGCGTCGCCGAAGGCGGCACCAACAAGGACCAGGTGATCCCCGACGACCTGATCGTCCAGGGCAGCGGCTGCTTCGGCTTCGACTGCGTCAACAACGAGAGCTTCGGCTTCGACACGATCCGCCTCAAGGAGAACAACCTCCGCATCAAGTTCGAGGACACCAGCACCGGGACTTTCCCGACCAACGACTGGCAGCTCACCGCCAACGATTCGGCGAGCGGCGGCTCTTCCAAGTTCTCGATCGAGGACATCACGGGCGCCAAGGTCCCCTTCACCATCACGGCGGGGGCGGCTACCAACTCGATCTTCCTCGACAGCACCGGCCGGTTGGGCCTGCGGACCTCCACGCCGGTCCTCGACCTCCACATCAACACCAGCAACACGCCGTCGATCCGCCTCGAGCAGAACAACTCCGGCGGCTTCACCGCCCAGACCTGGGACATCGCCGGCAACGAGGCCAACTTCTTCGTCCGCGACGTGACGGGCGGCTCGCGCCTGCCCTTCCGCATCCGCCCCGGCGCGCCGACCAGCTCGGTCGACATCTCGGCCGACGGCGACGTCGGCATCGGCACGGCCTCGCCGGGCAACCAACTGCACGTCCTCGGCGCCGCCGGGACCAACAC
>JBKKAU010000400.1:0-3135 GCA_046714475.1 Thermoanaerobaculia bacterium | reverse complement strand
CCCGAGCTCTCCGGCCACATGCGCGACCTGCGGCGCCAGGGGCTCTCGCCCCGCTCCAGCGCCCGGGCCCTCTCCGCCCTCCGCGGCTTCTACGAGCACCTGGTGGTGACGGGCGAGCGCGCCGACGACCCGGCGGTCAACCTGCTGCCGCCCAAACTCTTCCGCACCCTGCCCAAGGTGCTCTCCGAGGCCGAGGTCGACGCCCTGCTCGCCGCGCCGGACACCGCGACCGCGCTCGGGCTGCGCGACCGGGCGATGCTGGAGCTGCTCTATGCGACCGGCCTGCGGGTGAGCGAGCTGGTGGGGCTGCGGCTGCCGCAGCTCCGTCTGGACGTCGGTTTCCTGATGGCGTTCGGCAAGGGGAACAAGGAGCGGGTCGTGCCGGTGGGGGAGCAGGCCGAGCACTGGGTGACGCGCTACCTGCGCGAGGTCCGTCCGTCGCTGATCGCCGGCCGGCCGCCGACCGTCTTCGTCAATTACGCGGGGGATCCGATGACGCGCGTCGGCTTCTGGAAGATCCTGCGCGGGTATGCCCTGAAGACGGGCATCCGGTCGGTCTCGCCGCACGTGCTGCGGCACAGCTTCGCGACCCACCTGCTGGAGCACGGCGCCGACCTGCGGGCGGTCCAGACCATGCTCGGCCACTCCGACATCTCGACCACCCAGATCTACACCCACATCCACCAGCAGCGCCTGAAGAGCCTCTACGACAAGTTCCATCCGCGGTCGTAGCCCCCTTTCTCCCGACCGCCGGAAGCGGAATTTAACCTCTCCTCCAGAGGTTCTCTCCTCTTGACGCTTCCGAAGTTAGACGCCCGCGCCGTCTGTTCCGTACAATAGGGTAGAGACGTACGCAGAAACGGAGTCGAGCCAGTCATCTGATGCAAAGCCCACGATCTGCCTTTCTCCTGGTCCTTGCCTCCTTCCTCTGCCTCTGCAGCGTGCCCGCCCATGCCGAATTGGTGATCCTGACCGACGGCCGCGTCATGAAGGTCAAGGCCTATGAGCTCGACGGCGAGCAGGTCCGGCTGACCATGGCCTATGGCGGGCGGATGACGATGCCGATCGGGCGCATCGAGAGGGTGATCGACGACGAGGTGGCGCCGCCGCCGCCGGAATCGCCTGCCGCCGAGGCGGCGGTGGCCGCCACGGCCGCGGCGGTCGGCCTGCCGCCGTCCATCGAGCTGCGCTTCGACGAGTCGCAGCCGATGCCCGCCGGGCCTTACGGCGAGACGATCTACAAGCTGGCCCGCGAGCACCAGATCAACCCGCAGATCGTCACGGCGCTGATCCGGCAGGAGTCGAGCTTCAACCGGCGCGCGGTGTCGCACAAGGGAGCGCGCGGGCTGATGCAGCTGATGCCCGCCACGGCCATACGCTTCGGGGTCACCAAGGACAAGCTGTTCGACCCCGAGCACAACCTGCAGGCCGGCATCCGCTACCTGAGCTGGCTGGTGGACCAGTTCCCGAACGACCTGGCGCGGGTGCTCGCCGCCTACAACGCCGGCGAGAACGCGGTGATCCGCTACGGCGGCATCCCGCCGTACAAAGAGACCCGCAACTACGTCAAGCGCATCTTCACCAACCTCGGCCTGCCCGTCGCCGAGCTGTCGCTGTAGGTCCTACCCCTTCCACCGCATCACCACCAGCGTCCGGTCGTCGTCCGGGGGCGCGCCGCCGGTGTGGTTTGCGACGGCGGCGAGCAGCCGGTCGCGGACCTCTGCCGCCGTGAGGTTCCCGGGGTGGGCGCCGCCGGCGAGCGTCCGCGTCACCCCGTCGTAGCCGAACGGCTCGCCGGCGGGGTCGGTCGCCTCGATCAGCCCGTCCGAGAGCCAGACGACCACGTCGTCGGGCTCCAGCGTCAGGGTGCGCCGGCCGTAGGTATGCCCCAGCCCGCCGAGCGCCGAGCCGGGGAGGAGGATCTCCTCGACCTCCCCCCGCCGTACCAGGTAGGTCGGCGGATGGGCGGCGTTGGTCAGCCGCAGGGAGCCGGTCTCGAGGTCGAGCAGGCTGAGGGTGGCGGTGACGAAGAAGCGTTTCTCGCCGCGGGTGCGCACCACCGCGTCCAGCCGGCGGAGGATCTCCTCCGGCTCCTGCGTCTCCTCGATCAGGATGGTGAAGGCCGCCTTGATCATCGCCATGCGCAGACCGGTCGACAGGCCGTGGCCGGAGACGTCGGCGATGATCAACGCCAGCTCGCGGTCGGACAGGCGCAGCACGTCGAAGTAGTCGCCGCCGAGCGCCGCGCTCGGCTCGAACAGGGTGGCGATCTCGATGCGGTCGGGAGCCGGCAGGTCGGCGGGGAGGAGGCTCTGCTGGAGGTCGCGCGCCAGGGCCAGCTCCTTGTCCAGCAGCTCCTTCTGGGTGGCGCTCGCCACCAGCGTCTCCAGGTCGCCGGCCATCTCGTTGAACGAGCGCTGCAGGTCGCCCACCTGGTCCTTGCGGCGCACCGGGATGCGTACCGAGAACTCTCCATGACGGACCGCGTCGGTGGCGCTGCTCAGCCGGTTCACCGCCCGCGACAGGCCGAAGATCATGAAGACCGCCATCAGCGTCGCGACGAAGTAGACGTTGAGCAGCAGGAGCGAGAGCAGGAGCAGCGCCAGCCAGGTCCCGGTGTCGACCGCCGAGCCGGTGAAGAGGTGGCGCGAGACCGTGCGCGGCGTGGCCCGCAGCGAGGCGACGACGAACTCGGAGAGCTGCCGGCCGCTCGCCAGCTCGTAGAGCGGCCCGGCGATCTCCCCCCAGGACAGCATGGAGTCGTCCCAGAACCGTTCGCCGCGGGAGAGGCGCTTGAGGAACTTCTCGGCCTCCGGGTCCTCCGGCTGCACCTGGAGGCGCTGCAAGGGGATGCGGCGGTCCCAGATCTGGAGCTGGACGACGTCCGAGTCCTGCTGACCGGGCGGATCGACCTCGACCCAGAGGCCGGCCCGGCGGCTGACCTCCCGGCCCAGGTCGCCGGTGTAGACGGCGACCGTGCCCCAGCCCTCCTGGGAGGCCGCCGCGGCGAGGGTCAGGCTGCCGTCGGGACGTGCGAAGAACCGGATCCCGGGCTCGCCGTGGCCGGCATGACCGGGGACCCGGGACGCCGGGATCCAGGCGGGCCAGGCCGCGGGGAAGCGCCGGTCGTCGCCG
>JBKKAU010000399.1:0-2042 GCA_046714475.1 Thermoanaerobaculia bacterium | reverse complement strand
CCCGTGCGCTTGGCCTCGAGGGCGTCCTTCGCGGACAGCGCGGCGACCGCCTCGAAGTACGTGGCGCCCAGCTCCTGCTCGAGGTGGGCCAAGAGCCCCGGCACCTCGTCGCGGGGCACGCGATCGCTCTGGTTGAGGATCCCGACGATCTTGCGCCGGTGCCCGCGGATCGCGTCGAGCGCGCGCCGCTCGCTGTCCTTGCCGGCCTGCCCGGCGCGGAAGAGCCAGACGATCGCGTCGGCCTCGTCGATGGCGCGCAGGGCGACCTTCTCGTGCTCGGGATCGAGCGCGTTCAGGCCGGGGGTGTCGACGAGGTTCACGCGCAGGAGCGCCTCGGAGGGGTAGAGGATCTCGACGCGGCGGACGGAGCGCGTGGCCGCGGCCGCCTCGGCGAGCAGGTCCTTGAGGTCCGCGTAGGAGCCCTCGCGCACGCGGTCGTCGAGGTAGACCACGCGCACCTTGCGCTCGGCGCCGTACTTGAGGACGTTGAGGGTCGCGGTCGTGGGCGTCACGCCCATCGGCGCGACCTCCTCGCCGATGAGGGCGTTGATGAAGGTGCTCTTGCCGGCGTTGAACTCGCCCGCGACGACCAGCAGGAACAGCTCGTCGAGCTGCCGCGCCGACTTCTCCAGGGTCTCCTGGTCCTCCCCCGAGGCGTCGAACCGGGCGAGCGCCTTTTGCAGGTCGGCGACCAGCCGCCGGTTCTCGGCCAGCAATTCGTCCTGCTTTTTATTGAGGATGCGCCGCAGCATCAGACCCCCTCCCGCGTATCTATATAAGAGATAGCACGGGCTGTGCCAGGGAGGGGGTCACCCATCCGTAGGCGCGGAGCGTGCATAAGTAGAAATATGTGCCGGAGCCGGTTCCGGAGGGAGAGAGGAAAAACACCGTGGAAAGACAACTTGGTTCACTGGCCCATCGCTACCGGGCCGTCCTCGCGCTCGCGTTCACCTTGCCGGTCCTGCTGACGGCCGCCTGCTACAAGCCCCAGCCGACCACCGTGCCGTTGCGCACGCTGGACGCGCCCACGGCGGCCCCCGCGGCTGCGAAGTCCGCGAAGTCCGACCGCTGCCTGGTGGTCTTCCTGCCGGGCCGGGGGGATCTTCCGGAGGACTTCTACCGCCAGGGCTTCGACCGCGAGCTGCGCGAGGCGGGCTCGGCCTGCGAGGTCGTGGCGGTCGACGCCCACCTCGGCTACTACTTCGAGCGCTCGATCGAAGACCGGCTGCGCCAGGACGTGATCGGGCCGGCGCGGGCGCGCGGCGTGGACGAGATCTGGCTCGTCGGCATCTCGTTGGGCGGCCTGGGCTCCGTGATCTATACCAAGGAGCATCCGCAGGAGATCGACGGCATCGTGATGCTGGCGCCGTACCTGGGCGGGAAGGAGATCGCCGAGGAGATCGCCGCGGCCGGCGGTCTCCGCGCCTGGCACCCCCGGGAGCCTCTGGAGTCCTTCGACTTCCGGCGGCTCTGGCAGTGGCTGGGCCAGCCCAACTCCGGACGGCCGCCGATCTACCTCGCTTACGGCGAAAGAGACCGCTTCGCCCGGGCCAACTCCCTGCTCGCGGACGTGCTGCCGCCGGAGCGGGTGATCACCCTCCCGGGCCGCCACACCTGGCACACCTGGAGCCGGCTCTGGTCGGCGGTCCTGGACGCGGGGGTGGTGCCGGGCCGGCGCGCGATGCTGGCCGACCGGGACGACCGCGAAAGCGCCCCGGCGGAGGGGATGCGGGAGTAGTTCCTCGAAGTACCCCGTAGACGTCCAGGATCCAAATGAACCGTTCCTGAAGCCATCAAGCCCGTCAAGGGCTTGGGAGCCGTGCTTCGGCCGCAATCCGCGGATGGCGGGGTTTTGAGCGTCGGACTAGTCTCCTGGATAGAGAAGGAGGAAGATCATGACGCGGACTGGAGCGATGGAAAGAGAGATGGAGACGGCGATGGACCCCGAGGCGGCCTGGCGGGCCGTGCAGAGCCGCGACGCCGGCGCGGACGGGGCCTTCGTCTACGCGGTGTCGTCCACCGGGATCTACTGCCGGCCGTCG
>JBKKAU010000398.1:0-3855 GCA_046714475.1 Thermoanaerobaculia bacterium | reverse complement strand
ACCTTGTCGGGGCAGAGGGCGTGCTCGTCCTGCGACACGGGGAGGATGCCGAACGGGATGGGGAAGTCCTGGCCGGTGAGGAAGCCCAGCACGCCGGGCACCTTTTCGGCGGCCGAGACGTCGATCTTCCGGACCAGGGCGTGGGGGACGGTCGAGCGGACGAGCTTCAGGAAGCACATCCGCGGGAAGGAGAGGTCGTCGGCGAACCGGGTGGCGCCGGTGACCTTGGCGCGGCCGTCCACGCGACGGAACGGCTTGCCGATGATGTTGGGCTCACGGGAGGGTTTCATGTCCTCCGCGGGCTCTTCCGGTTCTTGCTTGCGGATCGGTTCCGCCATGGTCAGGCCTCCGTCCCGGGGGCGGCGTCGCCGTAGAAGACGCGGGACGGCGGCGTCCAGTCCTCGCCGCGCATGCGGGCCGCGGCCCATTCGATCGCCTCGATGATCTTGTGATAGCCGGTGCAGCGGCAGAGGTTGCCGGCCAGGGCCGCGCGGATCTGGTCGGCGGTCGGCCGTGGGTTTTCGGCGAGGAGAGCCTTGGCGGTCACCAGGATGCCCGGCGTGCAGTAGCCGCACTGGGCGGCGCCGAGGTCGGCGAAGGCGGCCTGGAGCGGGTGCAGGTCGTTGCCGGTCTGCATCCCCTCGACGGTCTCGATGGCGCGCCCGCCCATCTCGGCGGCGAGCCCCAGGCAGGAGAGGACCGGCCGGCCGTCGACCAGGACCGCGCAGGTGCCGCACTCGCCGAGCTCGCAGCCGTGCTTGGTGCCGGTCAGCCCGCACTCCTCCCGCAGCACCTCCAGCAGGGTGTGGTGGGTGGGGAAGACCACGGCGCGCTGCTCGCCGTTGATCCGCAGCTTGAGGGTGGTCAGGTCGTTCATGGGTGTCCTCATAGATGAAAGGACAGCAAGGACAACAAGGACTTCAAGGACAGGAAACGGCGGAGTCCTTGGAGTCCTTGGAGTCCTTGTCGTCCTTTCTGTTACCAGGGAGGGCCAATCCCCCCACCAGCATCCCGGCCATCTCGCGGCCGATCTCGCGGGCGCTCTTGCCGCCGCCCGGCTGGAACCATTTCACCGTCCAGTTGACCGCGCCGAGGATCGCCAGCGCCGCGACCTTGGGGTCGACCGGCCGGAAGACGCCGGCGGCGATCCCCTCCTGGAGGACCTCGCGGAAGGCGTGCTCGTACTCGTCGCGCCGCTCCTGCACCTCCCGCCGCCAGGGCTCGCCCAGGGCCTCGACCTCGAGGTGGGCGAGCGAGCCCGGCGTCCCCTCCTCGGGGTCGTTCAGCAGCACCACGTGCCCTTCGATCAGCAGGCGCAGCTTCTCGTCCGGACGGACGGGGAGCCCGCTCACCCGCGCCGCGAGGGCCAGCAGCCCCCGCAGGGCATCCTCCTGGACGAAGGCGAGCAGCTCCTCCTTGTCCTTGAAGTAGTAATAGAGGTTGCCCACCGCCATCCCCAGCTCCGCCGCGATGTCGCGCATCCCGGTGGCCTGGAGGCCGCGCCGGCGGAAGACCCGCGACGCCGCGTCGAGGATCTCGCGCTTCTTGTCGAGCACTTTGTCGGGGGAAGTCCGGGGGATTTGAACCATCGTTCAAAATCGTTGCATCCTGGTGCTTCCCTGTCAAGGGACGGCGGGATATGGTAGCGGCTCAGGTATGAATCCCCCCGTGGGGGAGCAGGGTGGATCATGAGCACGACGACGATGATCAGCGCCGACGAGCTGCGCGAGGTCTGGGGTCTCCTGACCCCGGAGGAGCGGCTCGAAAGCTTCGGGTTCCTGCCGCGCGAGGAGGCCGAGGAGCTCTTTCTCGAGCTGCGCTCGGCCGACCAGCTGAACGTGATCCTCGGGCTGCCGGCGGCGGCGCGGCGGTCGTGGATCCGGCTGTTGGCGCCGGACGACGCGGCCGACCTGATCCAGGAGGCGGAGCCGGAGGCCCGCCACGAGCTGCTGGGCCTGCTCGACCCGGCGACCCGCCGGGAGGTCACGGCCCTCCTCGCCTATGAAGAGGACGAGGCGGGCGGCCTCATGAACCCGCGCTACGCCCGTCTGCGCCCCGAGATGACGGTCGACGAGGCGATCGGCTACCTGCGCAAGCAGGCGCGGAACGTCGAGATCCTCCACTACGCCTATGTGCTCGACGCCGAGCAGCGCCTGCTGGGGGTGATCTCGCTGCGCGAGCTGTTCACGGCGCCGGGCGGCAACAGGATCGCCGACGTCATGGAGACCGACCTCGTCACGCTCCTGGAGGATACGGACCAGGAGAACGTCGGCCAGCTGCTGACCCGGTACGGGCTCTCGGCGGTGCCGGTCCTCGACGCCGAGGGGCGGATGAAGGGCATCGTCACCTTCGACGACATCGCCGACGTCATCGAGGAAGAGGCCACCGAGGACATGCAGAAGATGGGCGGCTCGGAGGCCCTGGACGCCCCCTACCTGCAGGTCGGGATGGGGGAGATGCTCAAGAAGCGCGCCGGCTGGCTGTCGGTGCTTTTCCTGGGCGAGCTGCTCACCGCCTCGGCGATGGGGCATTACGAGAACGAGATCGAGCGGGCGGTGGTGCTGGCGGTGTTCATCCCGCTGATCATCAGCAGCGGCGGCAACTCGGGCTCGCAGGCGTCGACCCTGATCGTGCGCGCCCTGGCGCTGTCCGAGGTCCGCGTGCGCGACTGGTGGCGCGTCGTCCGCCGCGAGATCGTCGCCGGCCTCGGCCTGGGGGCCATCCTCGGCGTGCTCGGGTTCCTGCGGGTGGTGGTCTGGGAGGAGGCGTTCGGCGAGTACGGCGAGCACGCCGCGCGGATCGGCCTGACCGTGGGAATCAGCCTGCTCGGGGTGGTGCTCTGGGGGACGGTGGCCGGCTCCAGCCTGCCCTTCCTGCTGCGCCGGCTGGGGTTTGACCCGGCGAGCGCCTCGGCCCCGTTCGTCGCGACGCTGGTGGACGTCACCGGTCTGATCATCTACTTCACGGTGGCGAGCCTGCTGCTCAGCGGCCGCCTGCTCTGACGGTCCTTCTGAAGACGATGTCGAGGCTCCTCGCCCTGGCGCTCGGGGTGCTCTGGCTGCTGGCGGCCTGCGGCCCGGCCGATTCGCCTCCCGACCTGCAGAGGGATCTCGAGCCGAAGCCCCCCGCGGCGACTCCCACTCCGCCCGGCGCTCCGGCGGCGAAGCATCCGGCGGACAGCTCCTGGACGATCGACTGGCAGCGCTGGCGGGAGCCCCGGGAGAGGGTGTTGATCGGCCGCGGAGGGATCGCCATGGGGCCGGTCGCGGGGCCGCTCCACCGCTATCTCTTCACCGAGCCGGAGCGCGCCCGGGAGATCGCGGCCCTGGGCCGCGCGTACGCGCCGTTCCGCTGGCGCATCGGTCCCGAGGAGCTGGCGTTCCGGGGCAAAGGGCGGGTCCGGGTGAGCGGGGCCGAGCGGCGGATGATCCTGGAGTGGGCGCGCCAGGTGGCGGCCGAGGCCGCCGGAGTGGTGCCCGGCTCCGGCTACGGCCTCGTCGTCGCCTGGCAGCTCGAAGGCGCGGCGTGCGAAGAGGTGGCCGTCTACCTCTCGGGCGAGGTTCGCTCCGGCCGGTGCAACAGCGACGGCGCGATCGTCGGCCGCCTCGCTCCGGAGCCGCTCGGCCGGGTCTACGACGAGTTCGACCGCTTGCGGCCGTTCCAGGCCGGCGAGGAGCCCGAGACCGGCAGCACGGCCGCGTCGCGGCTCGTCTTCACCGGCCGCGGCCGCCGCGCCGCCGGGCCGGCCGAGATCCGGGCCTTCCTGGACTTGGCCGCCGGCCTCCACCAGGAGATCGTCGCCCGCCGGCCGGGGTTCCGGCCGCCCGTCCCCGCCGCGCCGGCGCAGGACCCGAG
>JBKKAU010000397.1:0-1157 GCA_046714475.1 Thermoanaerobaculia bacterium | reverse complement strand
GAACAGCTCCCCGGCTCCACCTGTTGGAGGGTGCAGAAACCGATCCGCCGGACCCCCGGCGGACGAATCTTCAGGGCAAGGAGGGGTTGACCATGGAGAAGGCAACATTCGGAGCCGGTTGTTTCTGGGGTGTGGAGGCGGCCTTCCGCCGTCTGGAAGGGGTGACGTCGACCGCAGTGGGCTATGCCGGAGGCACGGTCGCCAATCCGACCTACCAGCAGGTCTGCAGCGACCGCACCGGCCACGCCGAGGTGGTGCAGGTGGAGTACGACCCGTCGGCGGTCTCCTACGAGGAGCTGCTGAACGTCTTCTGGGACAACCACAACCCCACGACCCTCAACCGCCAGGGGCCGGACGTCGGCACCCAGTACCGGTCGGTCATCTTCTTCCACAGTCCGGAGCAGGAGGCCGCCGCCCGGGCGTCGATGGAGCAGCTCGGCCAGAGCGGCCGGTTTTCGCGGCCGATCGTCACCCAGGTCGAGCCCGCGAAGTCGTTCTTCCGCGCCGAGGAGTACCACCAGCAGTACCTGGAGAAGCGGGGCCTGGCGTCCTGCCACATCTGAGCCTCACACCCGCCGCAACTGCGGCACCTGTTCCACCGCCGGCGCGTCCCGTGGATCGACCTCCACGGTCGCGCCCGGCGCGGGGAAGCGGTAGTACTGGCCGGAGACCGGCCCGGCGACCGTCAGCGCCGTCCGTCCGACGTATCGGAAGAAATGGCGCTCGGGGGCCGGGCTTCTTGGGTCGGACCCGGAAGACTGCGTCCGTTGCTTTCCACAGCAGGCCATGAAGGGACCTCCTCGTCTTCGATGTAAAGGGCGGCCGGCGGCGGCCCGGTGCGCGGCGCGGTGAGCCGCTCGAGCAGGATCGCCGCCGCCGACAGTGCCGGCCAGAGGAGCAGCCGCTCCCGCCAGGATTCGCCAAACCCCCAGGCGAAGGGTGCGCTGATCCAGAGGCTCAGGCAATAGAAACAGTCCAGCAGCTCGCCAAAGAAACCTTTTCCCGCCGCGCGGCGCAGCCGCGCGACGAGGTCCCACGGACCGTCCTCCGCCTGCAGCAGATGGGTGATCCGCCAGACGCAGAGGGCTGCCAGGATCGATTCGTAAACGTTCATGGAGTGGCTCCGGAAGGGCTCCCTCCCCTGGACGAGCGGGGAG
>JBKKAU010000396.1:0-1450 GCA_046714475.1 Thermoanaerobaculia bacterium | reverse complement strand
CCTCCACCGCCGCCCGCCGAGGAGCCCCGGAAAGCCGAACCGCCACCGGCTCCGGCACCCCCGGCACCCCCGGTAGACCCGGCAGCCCCGATAGACAACGTCGCCCGTTTTCCGACGGCCTTGCCGTCGCAAGCCGTGCCGCAAGCCGCGCCGCGTCCCGCCGCCGTGCCCTCGCAGGCAATACAGGGCGGGGTCCCGGCGTTTCTTCAGGAGGTCGAGCGGCGCAAGCCGCACCTCGCCGGCTATCTGAACGACGCCGACCTGGCCTTTACGGACGGTTGCCTGTCGATCGGCCTGCCGCCGGGGGACCGCATCCTCAAGGCGCGGCTCGAGAACGACGCCAACCGGCAGGTGATCGAGGCGGCGTTGGCCGCGGCCTGGGGGCCGGGGGCCTCCTGGCGCGCGGTCCTCGGCGAGGCCCGGCGCGACGCGACGACCGCGACGAACGCAGGGAACGCAGGCAGCGGGGCCGAGCCGGGGAGGCAGGAGCACCCCATCGTTCAGACCGTCCTGGACATTTTCAAGGGCCGGGTGGTCGAAACCGTTGAAGAAGGAAGCCTCAGGGAGGAATAGAGAATGAGCAGCATGCGCCAGTTGATGAAGCAGGCCCAGGAGATGCAGGAGAGGCTGCAGCGCGAGCTGGCCGAGACGGTGGTCGAGGCGAGCGTCGGCGGCGGCATGGTCACCGTCAAGATGAGCGGCCACAAGCAGCTCGTCGGGTGCAAGATCGATCCGGAGGCGATGGACCCGCAGGACCCCTCGATGCTGGAGGACCTGATCGTCGCCGCGGTGAACGAGGCGGGCCGCAAGATCGAGGAGACGATGCAGGGCCGGATGGGCTCTCTGGCGTCCAGCCTGCCAGGGCTCTTCTAGCATCCTCCTTCTGCCCCCCTGAATGTCCGACCCTCTGACCCGGCTGATCGGCGAGCTGTCGCGGCTGCCGAGCATCGGCCCGAAGACCGCGACCCGCCTGGCGCACCACCTGCTCAAGGTGCCGCTGCAGGAGGCGCAGGCGCTCGCGCAGGCGATCGTCGAGGTGAAGGAGAAGCTCTTCCACTGCTCGAGCTGCAACGCCATCACCGCCGTCGACCCCTGCCGCATCTGCGCCGACGAGCGGCGTGACCGCGTGCGGATCTGCGTCGTCGAGGAGCCGTTCAACATCGAGCCGATCGAGCGCACGGGTGAGTACCAGGGCCTCTACCACGTCCAGCTCGGCGCGCTGTCGCCGCACCGCGGGATCGGCCCCGACTGCCTCGCCATCCCCGGGCTGCTCGAACGGCTGCAGGGCATCGAGGAGGTCGTTCTGGCGACCAACCCGAACGTCGAGGGGGAGGCGACCGCCCTCTACCTGGCGCGCCTGCTCAAACCGCGCGGGGTGCGGGTGACGCGGCTCGCCTTCGGCATGCCGGTCGGCGGCGACATCGAGTACACGGACGAGGTGACCCTGGGC
>JBKKAU010000395.1:0-5847 GCA_046714475.1 Thermoanaerobaculia bacterium | reverse complement strand
GGTCACGGGCACGCTGGCCCGGCGGTCCGCCGGGGTGCTCGGCGACTGGCTCTGCGTCGACGACGGGCGTCTCTTCGAGCCATCCTGATTTGAAGTGTCCAGGGGTGGAGGGCGCCCCTCTCCCGGGGAGGTGGGCCGGGGTGGCGGGAGAGGGGATAGGGGTGAGGGCTTACGACACCCGGCCGTAGGGCTTGGCGATGAACTCCTGGGCGCGGTCGCGGACGTCGCCGACGCCCTTGATGGCGAGCACGTCGCGGTAGCAGCGCACGGCCTCGTCCCGGCGGCCCAGGATGTCGTAGGCCATGCCCCGGCGCAGGCGGCCGGCGGCGCGGAAGTAGGGGTCGTACTCGCGCTCGGCCGCCAGGTAGTCCAGGCGGTCGAGGTACTGGAGGGCGCCTTCGTAACGGCCGCTCTCCATCTCGCCGCGCGCCAGCCAGTAGAGCGCCTCCTGGGCGAGGGCGCCGCTGTAGCCCGGCTCGCCCGCCACCTGCCGCTCGGACACCTCCTGGAAGACCAGGGACGCCTCGGCCCAGCGGTTCTGGCGCGCGTAGACCCGCCCCTCGGCCATCTTGAAGAGGGTGTTCGCGGGATGACGCTGGCGCAGCCAGCGCGCCTCTTTCATGGCCTTCGGGTAGTCCCTCTCGAAGGTCATGTAGATCTGGAACAGGGCGTAGTGCGCCTCGGTGTGGACGAACTGCCCCTCCCGCGCCGCCCGCTGCAGCTCCTCCAGGCCCCGCGCCTTGTCCCCCTTGGGGAAGAGCGCGGCCACCGGCCGCAGGTACTTGTGCTGCCGGGGGACGACGTCGACCAGATAGTTGAAGAGGCCGAGCCCGAACTGCAGGTCGACGTTCTGCGGGTCGCGGCGGTCGAGCTTGCGCAGGTTCCGCAGCGCGCTCTGCCCGTCCTTGCCCGCCTTGAACCAGTCGCGGCGGAAGGCGTGGAGACGGGCGCGGAAGGCCGAGGCGCCGGTGCGGAAGAACAGGCCGTCCATGTCGTCCCGGTTGCGCCGCAGGCGGGCGTCGGAACGGCGGATCACCTCGTCCATGGCGGCCAGGAACTCCTGGTCGTGGCGCGGGTCCTCCGGGTCGAGCAGCAGCGTCCACCAGGGGACGAGCGCGCGCAGGAAGGGACCGACCGGGTGGCCGGGGTAGCGCGCCTCGATGCGGGAGAAGGACGTCTGCGCCGCCGCGAAGTCCATGGCGTAGAGGCGGTCGAGCCCCTCCTGGACCTCGGTGCGGAACGCCGCGTCGTCGAGGATCGAAGGGGGGGCCGGCCGCGCTTTGCGGGCGTCGGCGGGGAAGGCGCCGGCCAGCAGGGCGAGCAGCGCCAACGCGGCCGGGACGATTCGAAACCAGGGCTTCGTGCTCATGGCTGTTTTCTACACCCCAAGTAAGAAGCGGCCCCAAGGGACCGCTTGAGATCATGAAACCGTTGCGGCGGGGCGGTCATTCCAGGGGCCGGCCGGCGCGGTTTTCCCTGTCTTCCGTACCCCTTATAGATAGGAACATCCATCCCACCTCTGGAGGACAGAACATGCAATTGAGATCCTTGGCTCTCGGACTTGTCACCCTGTTGCTCACCGTGGAGGCGGCGAGCGCCGCTCCCCCCGCCAACCGCGGCCGCTGGCCGGCGGTGGCCGACCAGCTCCGCGAGGCCAAGGCCAGGCCGGGCGGCGCGCTGGAGGCCCTGATCCTCGCCAACCAGGACTTCTCGGTCCTGCGCGCCGAGGAGGCGGAGGACTCGCTGCCCCTGCCGCCCTGGCTGCGCGTCTGGTGGCGGCGGACCCACCCCGAGCTGACCTACTCCGCCTCCGACCCGACCGGCGGCTATCCGCTGGTGCTCAAGGAGATCTACGAGTGGATGGTCCACCACCAGGACCTGAAGCGGGCGAGCGTCGCCGAGGAGAGCGTGCCGCCGATGTGGACCGACGAGTATTCGGAGGTGGCCGACAAGGGCGTCGTCTCGGCGGCGTGGGACGCGGCGACGGTCGGGGGCAACCTGCGGATCTCCGGCGCCCAGACCACCTCGCGCAGCGAGTCCGACATCCGCATCGACTTCTGGAACCCCAACCGCATCATCTCGGGGTCCAACAACATCGTGAGCAGCGGGCGCCTCGGCATCTACTACTCGAGCAACGGCGGCTCCACCTGGGGCCAGACGCTGCTCCCCTTCACCAGCACCGACCAGATCCACTCCGACCCGACGGTCGACTGGACCTCGGACGGCACGGCCTGGGCGACGGCGATCGGCATCCGCAGCGTCTTCATCTTCTCCCAGCTCCGGATGCGCGCCTACAAGTCGACCAACGGCGGCGCCACCTGGACGTTCGACAACACCTTCTCGGGCACCCAGACCTCGGCCGACAAGCAGCTGATGTGGATCGACCACAGCGCCGCGTCGCCATACAAGGACCGCATCTACATGTGCTGGCACAACGGCACGCCGCAGTTCTTCAACCGCCGCACCCCGGGGGCGGGCGGCACGTGGCTTACCACGCCGGTGCAGGTGAGCGGCGCCGAGACCACCGGCACGGCCATCGGCTGCGACGTCAAGACCAACAGCGCCGGCACCGTGTTCCTGTTCTGGCCGGACACCGGCAGCCGCAAGATCTACATGGTCAAGTCGACCAACGGCGGCGGCAGCTTCACGGCCCCCGCGCAGGTCGCCACCACTTTTGAGAGCTTCGACATCGGCGTGCCGTCGTTCAACGGCCGCAAGATGCTGATCTACGTCAACGCCGGCGCCTACCAGTCCGGCGCCACCGACAACGTCTACCTGACCTGGAACGACCTGAGCGGCGACGTCGGCTGTACGGTCGACGCCAACGCCCCGGCCGCCAACGTGGCGTCGACCTGCAAGACCCGCGTCTGGTTCACCCGTTCGACCAACGGCGGCACCACCTGGTCGGCGCCGGTCAAGATCAACAACCAGGCCGGACTCAACGACCAGTTCAACCCGGCGCTGGCGGTCGACGAGACCAGCGGGCGGATCGGCATCATCTACTACGACACGGTCGCCGACGCCGGCCGCAAGAAGACGCACGTCTACTTCCAGTCTTCGGCCGACGGCGGCGCCACCTGGAGCGCGCCGACGCAGGTCTCGACGGCGCAGACCGACGAGACCATCGCCGGCTCCGACTCGGGCAACCAGTACGGCGACTACAACAGCCTGTCCGGCTTCATGGGCAAGTTCTTCCCGTCGTGGACCGACCGGCGCAACAACGGCAAGGAAGAGATCTGGACCGCTCCGGTCCAGGATCCGTAGAGCCCCTCCTCAGAGGGTGTCTCAAAAGGGTGAGCCGGCGTCAGGAAAGCCCTCACCCCCACCCCGGGAGAGGGGACGGGGGGTGAGGGATGTCGGCGGCGACGCTACGAAGACTTTCGAGACACCCTCTCAGGCCTTCCGCGAGGCCGCGGCGTGGACCTCTCGCGCGGCGCGGTGGCCGGAGATCAGCGCGCCCTCCATGGTGCGGCCCAGCGGCGACGTATGCTCGCCCGCGAAGTGCACCCGGCCCTCGGCCTTGGCGAGCTCGGGCAGCCATTCGGTGAGCTGTCCCGGCTTCCACCAGGCGTAGCCGCCGCCGATCCAGGGGTCCTCGTGCCAGCTCACCGAGGCGCCGCCCTCGATGTAGCGGCTGAAGCCGGGGTGGAGCTTCTCGAGGTGCCCGGCGGCGAAGGCGATCTGCTCGTCGAGGTCGAGGGCGCCCACCGGCACCGCCTCCGGGCCGCGGATGTGGGACTCGAGGATGCCTCGCGGCCCCAGGTCGTCGGGCCGGGAGAAGGGCTGCTCGGAGACCAGCCGGATCGGCAGGTCGGTGACGCCGTGGCCGGCTTCCTGCGCGTCCAGCCAGAACCGCCGCCGCGTCTGCACGAAGATGCGCGTCACCGGGGCGTATTCCAGGAGGTCGATGATCCGGCGCTTGCCCGCCGGCAGCGCCGGGCTGAACTCGATCCGGCGCACCACCGGGACGGGCGCGGTGCAGATGAGGTGGTCCGCCTCCAGCGAGTGCTCGACGCCGGCCTGCCGGAACACGGCGCGCACCTTGCCGTTCTCCTGCAGGATCCGGGTCACCGGCGCGCCGTAGTAGATCCGCTCCCGCAGCGACTTGGCGAAGGCCTGCGGCAGCATGTCCGAGCCGCCGTTGATGAAGTGCTGCTTGCCGCCGCCCCGGTTGTAGAGCGCCCAGTCCGAGGCCAGCCGGTGGAGGGCGCTGCCGGTCCGCCAGCCGTAGCCGACGGTCATGATGTGGGACATGTACTCGACCGCCTCGTCCGAGGCGCCCTTGCTCTTCATGAAGTCCGCCACGGTGAGCTGGTCGAAGCTCTTGAAGCGCTGGATGTCCCAGCCCGGCTCGGTGGGATCGCCGAGCTCGTCGGCCGCATGGCCCAGGTACTTCTGGTAGAGGTCCAGGGCGTGGAGCTTCTTCTCCTCGGCAGTCATGTCGTAGGGCCAGTCGGCCTCGTTGCCCAGGCCGCCGTAGACGCGCTTGCCGCGCAGGTAGAAGGGGAACTTCTCGACCTCCGGCGCGAGCCTCGGCTGCCGGGTGCTGAGGTTGAACACCTTGACGTAGTGCTTCATGTGCCGGGCGCTTTCGGTGAAGTCGATCGCTCCCGCTTCGACGTAGAGCCCGTCGGAGAACGGGCTGCGCAGCGTGTAGACGCGGCCTCCGGGCCGGGTGTGGGCCTCGAGCAGCGTGACGTCGTGACCCCAGGAGGTCAGCTCGTAGGCGGCCGAGAGCCCGGCCAGGCCCGCTCCGATGACGATCACCTTGCGCGGATGGGCCGCGGGCGGCGGTGGTGGCGGCAGCTCCGCGCCCGGCTTCGTCTCGGCCTGGCCGGCGGCCAGACGGGGCAAGGCGGCGATGGCGGGCACCGACAGCGCGGCGCGCTGCAGGAAGGCACGGCGGGTCAGGTTCGAGAAGGTCCCCATGGCAAGCCCTCTTCAGTCACGTTTTGATGTTGTCAGGCACTAATGAGCATAGACCAAAGAGTTGAAGCCGGACAATCTCTTGCTCCCCTGCTCAGCAGCAATAGTACAGCGCGATAGACCACGCTACGTATACCATGCGGTATTGATCGCAGCTTCGTTCAACCTACCGACTCGACCCTCGCGGCCCAGGGCTGGCGGGAGATCACAGGGATGAGCCACAACGACGTCGAGCTGGTCTACGAGCTGTCGCCTGTCCAGCAGGCGATGCTCTTCCACAGCGTGTACTCCCCCGGGTCGGGGGTCTACGTCATCCAGGTCAGCCTGCGTCTGACCGGCCGGCTCGACGTCGACGCTTTCGCGCGGGCCTGGCGGCGCGTGGTCGAGCGGCACGGCATCCTGCGCACCGCCTTCTATTGGGAGGAGCTGGAGAAGCCGGTCCAGGTGGTCTACCGGGGCGTGGACGTGGAGGTGCGGCGGGAGTCCTGGCGGGACCTCGACGCGGCGGGGCAGCGCGCCCGCCTGCAGCGCTATCTGGACGAGGACCGGGAGAGCGGGTTCGACCTCTCCGAGCCCTCCTTGATGCGTCTGGCCCTGTTCGAGACCGGGGAGGGGGACCACCGGTTCGTCTGGAGCCTGCACCACCTGCTGACCGACGGCTGGTCGCTCGGCGTCCTGCTCCAGGAGCTGTTCGCGGGTTACGAGGCGTTCGCGGCCGGCCGCGAGCCGTCGCTGGGGCGCCCGCGCTCGTACCGCGAGTACATCGCCTGGCTGCAGCGGCGGGACCTGGGCGAGGCCGAGGCCTTCTGGCGGAGCCGGCTCGCGGGGGTCTCCGAGCCCACGCTGCTGAGCGGCGGGGACGCCGCCGCCGGTCGGTCGGCCGGCAGCTTCCGCGAGTCGCGGCAGCGGGTCCTGCGGCTG
>JBKKAU010000394.1:0-2499 GCA_046714475.1 Thermoanaerobaculia bacterium | reverse complement strand
GGTCGCGCCCGCCCTCGGGGGCGATCTTGTCCTGCTCGTTGCCTTAGTAGCCGTGCTCGGGTCCGAAGAGCAGGGGCGGCGGCCGGGCCGGGCCGGCGGCGAGCGCGCGGTGGATCGGCCGCGCGTCGCGCGTGAGCGAGGCGCCGTGGGCGAGCAGGCCGTAGCGGCGGCCGGCGAGGCGGGACGGATCGGCGAGCAGGCGGTCGAGGCCGGTGAGAGTCATCCCTGTCTCCTGAAAGTGCCGCTCTTACCGCCGCTCTTGGCCTCGAGGCGGAGGTCGGTGACGACCACGCCGCGCTCGATCGACTTGACCATGTCGTAGAGGGCGAGCGCGGCGGTCGAGCAGGCGAGCAGCGCTTCCATCTCGGCGCCGGTGCGGCCGGTGACCACGACGCGGCTGCGCACCTCGACCCCTTCGGGGATCGGCCGCAGCTCGACCTCCACCTGGTCGAGCGGCAGGGGATGGGCGAGCGGGATCAGCTCGGAGGTGCGCTTGGCGCCCTGGATGCCGGCGATGCGCGCCACGGCGAAGGCGTCCCCCTTGGGCAGGTTGGCGAGACGGATCAGGGTCTGGGCGGAGAGCAGCACGCGGCACGAGGCCTCGGCGACACGGCGCGTCACCGGCTTGTCGGAGACGTCGACCATGTGGGCCTGCCCCTGGGGGTCGAGATGGCTGAACGAACCTTGGCTCATGGGATGAAAAGGCCTTCACGGAACGGCGGTATGCTAGCACCGCGCCGCTCCCCCATGGCCATGCGACTCGCGATCGTCGTCCCCGCGCTGAACGAAGAGGAGGCCCTCCGACGGACCCTGCCCGCCGTCCTCGCCGTCCTCGCGGCGGGTGACGAGGTGGTGGTCTCGGACGGCGGCAGCTCCGACCGTACCGTCGAGGTGGCGCGCGAGGCCGGCGCGCGGGTGGTGACCGGACCGCCCGGCCGCGGCGGCCAGCTCAACCGCGGCGCGGCGGCGACGGACGCCGACGTCCTGGTGTTCCTGCACGCCGACACCACACTCCCGAACGGCGCCGCCGAGGCGATCCGCGCCGCGGTCGCGAAGGGGGCGGACGGCGGCGCGTTCTTCCTCCGCTTCGACGTCGACCGCCCGATGCAGCGGCTGGGCGAGCGTCTGATCAACCTGCGCACCCGCCTCACCCGGCTGCCGCTGGGCGACCAGGCGCAGTTCGTGACGCGCCGGGCGTTCGAGCGCCTCGGCGGCTTCGCCGACTGGCCGATCCTGGAAGACCTGGACTTCGCGCGGCGGCTGCGGCGGTCGCGGCCGTCGCGGATGGTGTTGATCGAGAGCGCGGTGACGACCGGGGCGCGCCGGTTCGTCGAGCAGGGGGCGGTGCGGACGGTGGCGGTCAACTGGCTGATCTGGATCCTGTTCTTCCTCGGCGTGCCGCCCCGCCGGCTGGCCCGCCTCTACCGCCAGATCCGATAAAGCCCCCGAAAGGCAAAAGCCCCGCGGCGCTCCCCACGCCCCAGGGCCTTGGACCCCCGATCCCTGCCTTTCAGATCTTCACTTGGACGCGCGACGCCGCTTGGGGGCGTTGACCGTGTCCTTGAGCTCTTTGCCCGGCTTGAAGCGGATGCTCTTGCTGGCTTTGATGTTGATCGTCTCGCCGGTGGCGGGGTTGCGCCCCTTGCGGGCCGCGCGCTCGGACACGCTGAAGCTGCCGAAGCCCGGAACCTTGGCGTTCTCCCCCGACTTGAGGGAGGCGACGATCGCGCCGAAGACCGCGTCGAGGACGGTGGACGCCTGCCTCCGGGTCATGCCCTCCACGGAATCCACAATGCTATTGATCAGGTCAGCCTTGCCAGCCATCTGGTCTCCTCCTTGGGTTGTTCTTTCGAGCGAAAGTGACCGGGAGACGATATGGCAAGGTGGGGGGGCTGTCAATACGACGAAGAGCCTTCAGAGCCTTGAAGGATGGGCTTTCTGGAGCACGTGGACGGTGAAGCCGTCGTGGTCTCCGCCGGCCGGCATGCGCCACGCTCCAATCCCCATCAGCCCCTCGGCGGCGGACGGGTCGAGAAGGCCCTCCAGGGGCCGCGGCGAGAGCTCCGCGTGCCCTTCCAGGAAACGGGCCACCACCTCCTCGTTCTCCTCCGGTTCGAGCGAGCAGGTGATCGCGACCAGGTTGCCTCCAGGCGCGACGAGCGGCGCCGCGCCTTCGAGCAGGCGCAACGCCTGGCGCGACAGGCGGCCGATCTCGTCCTCGCTGATCCGCCACTTGAGCTCCGGATGCCGCCGCAGCGTCCCCGTGCCGGTGCAGGGGAGGTCCAGGATCACCCGGTCGAACAGGCGTTTCGCCGGCGCGAACGGCAGCGCTCCGGCGTCGGCGACCAGCAGCGGCAGGCCGCGGCCGAGCCGCCGCAGGTTGGAGCGCAGCAGAACGGCGCGGGCCAGCGAGACGTCGGAGAGCACCGGCCGGACCGACGGCTCGCGGGCGACCAGCGAGAAGGTCTTGCCGCCCGGCGCCGCGGCGGCGTCGAGCAC
>JBKKAU010000393.1:0-3632 GCA_046714475.1 Thermoanaerobaculia bacterium | reverse complement strand
TCATCTACACCTCGGGAACCACCGGCCAACCTAAAGGTGTGGAGGTCGAGCACCGAAGCCTCGCCTTCACGCTCACCACTCTCATCGAGACCCTCGGCTTCCAGCCGGGCGAGCGCATGCCGGTCCTCGCTCCCTCTTCGTTCGACATCTTCCTCTTCGAGCTGCTGGCGCCGCTCCTCTCCGGAGGGACCTCCGTCCTCCTCTCCTTGAAACCGACCCTCGACCTCGACCTTCTCCTGGACGAGCTGTCGGTCTCCACTCGCCTCCACGCCGTCCCCGCCGTGTTGAGGCAGGTGGTGGACCGGGTTCTTTCAGAGCCGGAGCGCTACGCGGGCCTGAGGGAAATCCACACCGGCGGCGACGCGGTCCCCGCCGACCTGCTGGCCGACCTGCGTAGGGCCTTCCCCGCCGCCCGCGTCCACATCCTCTACGGTCCCACCGAAGCCACGATCGTGGCCACGGCATACCCTCTGGGAGAGCCGCGCCCGCTGCTCGGCCGCCCCCTTCCCGGGGTCTCGGTCCGCCTGCTCGACCCATCGGGCCGGCCGGTACCGCCGGGCGTGACGGGCGAGATCCATCTCGGCGGCCCCGGGGTGAGCCGCGGCTACCGCGGCCGGCCGGACCTGACGGCGGAGCGCTACCTCCCTGCGGCCGGCGGCGGTCGGCTCTACCGCACGGGCGACCTCGCGCGCTGGCTGCCGGATGGCAACCTGGAGTTCCTCGGCCGGGCCGACGCCCAGCTCAAGGTGCGCGGCTTCCGCATCGAGCCGGGGGAGATCGAGGCCCGTCTCGCCGCCCATCCCGGCGTGCGGCAGGCGGCGGTGGTGGCGCGCGACCCGGCATCGGGCCGGCGCCTCGCCGCCTTCTACGTGCCGGACGGTGCCGCCCCGGACGCCGCGGAGCTGCGCGCCTTCCTCGGGGAGTCTTTGCCGGAGCACATGGTCCCCGGCGAGATCGTCGCCCTCGACGAGCTGCCGCTGACGCCGAACGGCAAGGTGGACCGGAACGCCCTGGCGGCGCGGCCGGAGGCGCCGCGCGCGGCCGGCGGGGCGCCGCGTACGCCGGCCGAGGAGGTGTTGGCGGGGATCTGGGCCGAGGTGCTCGAAATCGACGGAGTCGGGATCCACGACGACTTCTTCGAGCTGGGAGGCCATTCGCTGCTCGCCACCCGGCTGGTCTCCCGCGTCCGCGAGGCGTTCCACGTCGAGCTGCCGCTGCGCTCCCTGTTCGAGGCGCCGACCGTGGCCGGCCTGGCGCGTCGGATCGAGGAGGCCTCGCGGACCGCCTTGCCGCCGCTCCGCCCCGAGCCGCCCGATGAACGCGGCGAAGAGGTGCCGCTCTCTTTCGCCCAGCAGCGGCTCTGGTTCATCGACCAGATGGAGCCGGGGAGCCCGCTCTACAACGTCCCCGCCGTGCTGCGCCTCTCCGGCCGCCTCGACGCGGCGGCGCTGGAGCGGGCGCTCGGCGAGGTGGTCCGCCGCCACGAGGTGCTGCGCACCACCTTCCCCGCGACCCGCGGCCGGCCGCGCCAGGAGATCGCTCCGCGCCAGGGCTTTGTCCTGCCGGTGGTGGATCTGGAAGGCCTGCCGTCGGCGGTTCACGAGGCCCTTCTACGAGGAAGGGAGGAGAGCCGCCGGCCGTTCGACCTCGAACGCGGGCCGGTGATGCGGGCGCTCCTCCTGCGCCTCGCGGAGGACGAGCACGCGCTCGCCCTCACGCTGCACCACATCGTCTCGGACGGCTGGTCGATCGGAGTGCTGATCCGCGAGCTCGCGGCGCTCTACGGCGGTGAGCCTCTGCCGGAGCTGCCCGTCCAATACGCCGACTTCGCGATCTGGCAGCGGCGGTGGCTGGCCGGCGAGATTCTGGAGGAACAGCTCGCCTGGTGGCGCGCGCGGCTCGCCGGCGCTCCGGCGGTCCTGGAGCTGCCCACCGACGCGCCGCGTCCGCCGGTGCGCTCGATCCGCGGGGCGGAGCTGCCCGTGGCGATATCGGGTGGGCTGCGGGACTCCCTGGTCCGGCTCGGCCGCCAGGAGGGGGCGACCCTGTTCATGGTCCTCCTCGCCGCCTTCCAGGCCCTGCTGCACCGCTGGGCCGGGCAGGACGACTTGACCGTCGGCACGCCGGTCTCCGGCCGTAACCAGATCGAGACCGAAGGGCTGATCGGCTTCTTCGTCAACACCCTCGTCCTGCGCTCCACGGTCGAAGGGCGCCCGAGCTTCAGGTGGATCCTGGCCAGCGCCCGCGACTCCGCCCTGGTCGCGTGGGCGCACCAGGACCTGCCGTTCGAGCGCCTTGTGGAAGAGCTGGAGCCGCGTCGCGATCCGTCCCGCACGCCCCTGTTCCAGGCGCTGGTGGCGCTGCTCGAAGGGCCGGCCGCGCCGTCCCTCCCCGGCCTCGCGCTGCGCCCGCTCCCCATCGCCGGGGAGACCGCGAAGTTCGACCTTTCGCTCCTGCTCTCCGCCGACGGAGACGGCATCGCCGGCATCCTGGAGTACGCCGCCGGCCTGTTCGACCGGACGACGGCCCTGCGGCTCGCGGCGCACTTCCAGAACCTCCTGGCCGGCGTGGTGGAGGACCCGGAGCGCGCCCTGGGCGAGCTGCCCCTGCTCGGCGCCGCCGAACTGCACCAGGTCGTCTTCGAGTGGCGTGGGGAGGCGCGGGACCTGCCGGGCGGGCGCGCCCTCCACGAGCTGTTCGAGGAGCAGGCCCGGTCGTCCCCCGACCGCGTGGCGCTGTCGTCCGACCTCGGGAGCCTCACCTATGGCGAGCTGAGCCGCCGGGCGAACCGGCTGGCGCACGGGCTGCGCCGGCGCGGCGTGGGGCTGGAGGTTCCGGTCGCCGCCCTGATCGAGCGCTCGGCGGACTTCGTCGTGGCGGTCCTCGCGATCCTCAAGGCGGGCGGCGCGTACGTCCCTCTCGATCCCTCCTACCCGGCCGAGCGGCTCGCCTTCCTGCGCGAGGACTGCGGCGCCCGGATCGTCCTCACCGCGGCGGACCTCCCTGCGCTGTCGGCCGGGGAGGGCGAGGAGGACCCGGGCGTCTCTGTCCTACCGGACAACCTGGCCTATGTGATCTACACCTCGGGCTCGACCGGGCGCCCCAAGGGGGTGGAGGTGAGCCACCGCGCCATCGTCCGCCTGGCGTGGCGGCCGGGCTACGTCCCGGTGACCGCCGCCGACCGGGTGACGCAGCTCTCGAACGTCTCGTTCGACGCGGCCACGTTCGAGATCTGGGGCGCGCTCCTCAACGGCGCCGTGCTGGCGGTCTTCCCGCCGCAGCCGGCTTCTCTGGAAGAGCTGGGGGAGCGGATCGAGCGCGAGGAGATCACGGTCCTGTGGTCCACGACGGGCCTCTTCAACCAGATGGTGGACGGCCCGCTCCGCCGGCTGGGCAGCGTCGCCTGGGTGGTGAGCGGCGGCGAGACCGGCTCGGCGGCCCACATGCGGAAACTGCTCGCCGCCCACCCCGGCTGCACCTTCGCCCATGTCTACGGTCCGACCGAGAACACCACCTTCACCACCTGCGGAGCCATGAAAGAGGTGGAGCGGGTCTCGCTGTCGAGCGGCCCGCCCCTCCCCGGGCCCACCCCCCCTCTACTCCACCCCCCGCTCCCCCCCCAGCCCCCCCCC
>JBKKAU010000392.1:0-2189 GCA_046714475.1 Thermoanaerobaculia bacterium | reverse complement strand
GCTTTTGGTGTGGAAGCACGTGTGGTGGGGGGTTGTGAGGCGGGTCGTGGGGGGGGGGGGGTTGACGGTGGGCGGGCTCGGCCTCTCCTTCGCCTACGACCTCCCCTCGGGGCCGGCGATCATCCTGCTCGGCGCCGCGCTGCTGCTCGCGGTCTACGGGGCGCGGCGGCTGGGCGGCCGCGCCCCGGGTCTGCTGCCGACCTTGCGGGGGAGGTAGGCCGGGGGGCACGGGGCTTGCTGGGGATACCTTGGATGTCCAGGCCGCCCGGCCTGCGATCTGAAAAGGAGGTTACCCCGCATGAGTGTGCTGCCCAGAAAAGAGATCGAGACCCTGCTCCGGACCTCCGGCGGGCACTGCGTATCCATCTTCCAGCCGACGGTTCGGGCCGGCGACACGCAGCAGAACCCGATCCGCTTCAAGAACCTGTTGCGCACGGCCACCGACCGCCTGCTGGAGCGGGGGCTGCGCAACCCCGAGGTCGACGAGCTGATCGACCCGGCCCGCCGGCTGCTCGACGACTACTCGTTCTGGGAGCACCAGAGCGACGGCCTGGCGCTGTTCCTGTCCCGCGACATGTTCAAGACCTACCAGCTGCCGCTCTCCTTCGACGAGCTGGCGGTGGTCGAGGACCGGTTCCATGTCAAGCCGCTCTTTCCGTTGCTCAACGGCGACGGCCGTTTCTACATCCTGGCCCTGAGCCTCAAGAACGTCCGTCTGATCGAGGCGACCCGGCATGACGCCCGGGAGGTCCCGCTGGAGGGGGAGGGGGTGCCGCGCAGCGTCACCGAGGCGCTGGGGGAGCTGATCCGCAACTACTCGCAGTTCCATGCCGGCACCAGCTCCAAGACGGTGTCCCGCATGCCGATCTTCCCCGGTCACGGAACCGGCGAGGACGACATCAAGGCTGAGATCGTCAACTATTTCCGTCGCCTGGACGACAGCCTCGCCGACCTGCCGATCGACCGGGGCGCGCCGTTCGTGCTGGCCGGGGTCGACCACCTGCTGCCCCGCTACCGTATGGCGAGCAACCTGCCGAACCTCATGGACGAGGGGCTGGCCGGCAACGCCGAGGGCCTGCGCCCCGAGGAGCTGCAGCAGGCGGGCTGGGAGATCGTCGCGCCGCTGTTTACGGAAGACCAGCGGCGGGAGGCGGAGCGCTACCGCGAGCTCGCCGGGACGGGGCGCGCTTCGAACCAGCTCGACACCATCCTGCCGGCGTCGCACGACGCCCGGATCGAGGTGCTGTTCACGGCGCGCGGCGTCCGGGTCTGGGGCAACTACAACCCCGAGTCCCGCGAGCTCCACTTCCAGGAGGAGCAGGAGGCGCAGCGCAACGGCAGCGAGGACCTGATCGACCGCGCCGCCATCCAGACTTGGCTCAACGGCGGCAAGGTCTTCGCGGTCGAGCAGAAGGACGTCCCGGAAGGGATGGCGGCGGTCGCCATCTTCCGCTGGTAGACCGGATCAGTGGAAGCGGGTCACGACCTCGGCGGCCCGCTTCCACCGGCGGCGGATCTCCTGCCAAGACTGTTGGACCTCCGGACCGGGCTGGACCTGGGCCATCAGGTTGTCGACGGCCCGCCCCCGCTCGGCCAGTTGCTCGCCGCGCCGGATTAGCTGGGTCCGATCCTCGGAGGACCGCCGCCGCAGCCGCTTGAGGAATCCCTCCTGGAACTGCCTGTTGAAGCGGGCGGCGGCGTCCTCGAACACCTCCAGCTCCTCCTGGAGCTGCTCGTCGGCCTCGGTCAGCTCGGCGCCGCCGTCTTCCTTCTGCTCCAGAAACCGCTCATAGAGGACGTAGAGCCGCGCGCTCTCGGTCTTGAGCTCGCCGGCGATCCGCCGCAGCTCTTCCGCCGGGGCGTCGGTGGCCGTCTCCGGCTCGTCCGGAGTGGGAGCGGGGGAGACCTCCACGGCATCGGGCTCTGCCGCCGGGGCGGCTTCGGGCTCGGGTAGGGTCCCCGCAGGGACCGTCGCCGTGGGCCGTTCCCGCGAGGGGAGCGGCGGCTCCTGACGCCGGGGCTCCGGCGTTGGAGGGGCGGGAGTGGGGGAGAGCCCGGGGCTTGCCGGCGACGGCTGGGGCTCCGCGGAGACCGGCGCGCCCTCCACCGGGGCGGCCTCTACCGGGGTAGGCAGCGCGGCGGCGGTCTCGGCGGGCCGGTCGCGGCGCATCCAGAGCACGGCGCCCGTG
>JBKKAU010000391.1:0-4246 GCA_046714475.1 Thermoanaerobaculia bacterium | reverse complement strand
CCGGCGCCGGCAGCCGGCGCGGCCGATCCGGGGACGGCTCCCGCCGCCGGGGCCGTCCAGGTGGACCCCGGCCACCAGGCCTACCAGAAGGCCGCGGCCGGCGTCTCGGGCAACCTGAGCTCCGTCGGCTCGGACACGCTGAACAACCTGATGACCTTGTGGGCCGAGGAGTTCGGCCGCCTCTACCCGAGCGTCCGTATCCAGGTCGAAGGCAAGGGCTCTTCGACCGCGCCGCCGGCGCTGATCCAGGGGACGGCGCAGGTCGGGCCGATGAGCCGCGAGATGAAGTCGAGCGAGATCGACGACTTCGAGAAGAGGTACGGCTACGAGCCGACGCAGATCCGGGTGGCGGTGGACGCCCTGGCCGTCTACGTGCACCGGGACAACCCGCTCGCACAGCTGACGCTGCCCGAGGTGGACGCCATCTTCTCCAAGGGACGCGCCTGCAGGCACAACCGGGCGATCGGCACCTGGGGAGATGCCGGCCTCACCGGCGACTGGGCCGCCCGGCCGGTCAGCCTCTACGGCCGCAACTCCGCCTCCGGCACCTACGGCTTCTTCAAGGACACCGCCCTCTGCAAGGGCGACTTCAAGGACACGGTCAAGGAGCAGCCGGGCTCGGCCTCGGTGGTCCAGGGCGTGACCGAGGACCGCTACGGCATCGGCTACAGCGGCATCGGCTACAGGACCTCGGGGGTCAAGCCGCTGGCGCTCGCCGGCAAGGCCGGCGGCGAGTACGTCGGCGTCGACCCCGGGCGGGTGCTCGCCGGCGACTACCCGCTGTCCCGCTTCCTCTATCTCTACGTGAACCAGCCGCCGGACCGGCCGCTCGATCCGCTGACGCGCGAGCTCCTCCGCTTCGTGCTGTCCCGCGGGGGCCAGCAGGTCGTCGTCAAGGACGGGTACCTGCCCCTCCCCGCCCAGGCGGCCCAGCAGGAGCTCGCGAAGATCAAATAGGCATCCCCACAAGGGCTCGCTCTCCCCGCTCTGCGCTACAGTAGCTGTATGGATTCCAGGCGTTGGCGGCGGCTCCTCGGGGCGGCCCTGCTTTCGAGCATGGCCCTCCCCGGGGCTGCGTCCGCCGCGCCGTACGCCCGGCTGGTCGCTCCAGAGGACCGCTCGGAGATCGCCGCGGGATCGCTGGCGGCGATCGAGTGGGCGCCTGAGGCCGGGCTCGCCGCTCTCGCCGCTCTTGACCATGTCGAGGAGTGGGAGGCTTTCCTGTCGGTGGACGGCGGGAAGACCTACCCGCTGCGCATCACGCCGCACCTCGACGCTCACATCCGCCGGTTCGTCTTCCGGGTGCCGTACCTGCCCACCCGCGAGGCCCGGCTCCTCCTGCGCTTCGGCGACGAACGGCGGGAGGTCGAGCAGGAGACGCCTCACCTCTTCGCCATTGCCGTGGAGCCGGGTGCCCGGCCGCCCCTGGAGCCGTTCGTGCCGAAGACCTCCCTGTCGCGCGGCGAGCGCGCGCGGCGGCACAGTGGCACCGGCGTCCTGATCTGGGTCGAAGGCTCCCGCCACGGCGGCGGGCTGCGCACGGTCTCCGCCGTCGACCCGGTCGACTCGCTGCGCGGCATCGAGCCCGCCGGACCCTTCTGGCTGGCCGCCGCCGGGCCGGCGCCGGCCGGCGTGGAGCTCGCCCCGCCCGCCGTCTCCGATCGATCCTTCTCTCCCGAGCTCCGGAGAGCCCCCGGGGGACAGCCTCCCACCTCCCCACCTCCTTTCGACGTCCGTCGCCTCATCCACCGGTTCAACGAATAGACCGAGGCTCGCGGCTCCGCGTCCTTGTTTGTCGTTCCGCGCGCCCATGGGGGGTGGCGCGAGCCGTGGCCTGGGCCGAGTCGGTCCGGCCGGATGAGAGGTCTTCCGTGATGCGTAAGATTCCGCACGGCACGCCGGGCCGAGCTCTGCTCTTTCTGCTCCTGTCCCTGGCCCCCTCCCTGGCCCTGGCCTTCGAGGGGCGCCTGCTGCTGCCCGACGGCGCTCCGGCCGCGGGCTATCAGGTCTCCGTGGTCGGCCGGTCGCTCTCCTTCCCGGTCGACGAGGAGGGCCGCTTCCGGGTCTTCCCCGACCCGGCCCCGCCGTTCCGCCTGGTGGCGGTCAGCCCGACCGGCGAGGTGTCGCCGCCGTTCGACCTCGCCGAGGTCCCCACCGCAACGCTCGAGCTGACGGTCCCGGCGACCTTCCGCGACAGCGTCACCGTCGCCTCCGGGGTCGCTCCGGGGATCGACGCGCCTCCCGCCGCCGCGACCGTCATCGTCGGCCTGGAGGACCTCGAGCAACGCCGGCCCTCCCGTCTTTTCGACGCCCTGGAGGGGGTCGCGGGGATCTCCCGCACCGACGAGACCGCGACCGGCGTGCCGGTGATCCGCGGCCTCGCCCGCGGCCGTACGCTGATCCTCCTCGACGGCGCCCGCGTCACGGCCGAGCGGCGGGCCGGCCCGTCGGCCAGCTTCCTCGACCCGTTCACCCTCGGCTCGGTCGAGGTCTCCCGCGGCCCGGGCTCGGTGGCGTACGGGTCCGACGCCTTCGGCGGCGTGATCAACGCCCGCTCGCGGTATCCGGAGCCCGGCGCTCCGACGTCGCTGCGCTTCCACCTCGACAAGGGGTTCGCCGCCGACGACGAGGAGAGCGTCGGCGTCGAGCTCGCGGGCGACCTGCTCGGCGGCGCCCTGCTCGGCCAGTTCACGATCCGCAAGGCCGGCGCGGCCGAAGCCGGCGGCGGCGAGGTCATCCCCCTCTCCGGATACGAGGACCGCAACGGGGCGCTCCGCTACACCGTCCAGACCCCGATCGGCCGGCTGCGGACCAACCTCTTCGCCGCCGAGGCCGAGGACGTCGGCAAGCCGGCCTCGGACAGCGACACGATCCGCACCGTGTACCCGCTCGAAAGCTCCCGCCGGTTCAACATGGCGCTCGAGACCGGGCCGCGGGCGGGCTGGGACAACCTCGAGGTGGCGGCGTTCCTGGGCAGCTACCAGTTGATCACCGACCGCGACCGGCGGGCGACCGCGACGTCGACCCGTCAGTTCGAGAGCTCCGACGTGGACGCCAACGACGGCTCGCTGCGCGCCGTGGCCGAGCGCGGCCTCTTCGGCGGGCTCTTCCAGCTCGGCCTGGAGGCGGTCTCCCGCTTCAACCTGGAAGCGGTCTCCACCCAGGAGAACTACGACGCCGCCGGCAACCTCGCGACCCGCAGCCGGAGCCTGGCGATCGAAGATGCTCAACAGTTCACGCAGGGGCTCTTCGCCACCTGGCAGCGCCCCGTCGCCGCCAAGGCCCTCTTCTCGGCCGGCCTGCGCGGCGACCGGGTGGAGACCGAGAACACCGGCGGTTTCTTCGGCGACCGCTCGACCGAGAACAACGCGCTGTCCGGTCACGCGGCGCTCACCGCCGGCCCCTTCGCCGGGGTCACCACCACCGTCCAGGTCGCCCGCGGCTTCCGCGATCCGACGCTGTCGGACCGCTACTTCCGCGGCCCCAGCGGCCGCGGGTCCATCATCGGCAACCCCGACCTCGAGCCGGAGAAGAGCCTGCAATATGACGCCTCGGTCCACTGGGCGGTCGGCTCGGGCTCGGTCGCGCTCTACGGCTACCTCTACCAGATCGACGACCTGATCGAGCGCTACCGGCCGGTCCGGGACTTCCTCTTCCGCAACCGCGGCGAGGCGGAGATCCAAGGCGTGGAGCTGGAGGCGCAGACGCCGCTCGGCGCGGGTCTGAGCCTGGAGGTGGCGGCGGCCTGGGCGCGGGGCGAGGCGCTCGACGACGACGCGCCGCTCGCCGACATCGCCCCGCCCGGCGGCTCCGCGACGCTGCGCTGGGCCGGCGAGCGCGGCTTCGCCTATCTGCGCACCGCCGCCTATCAGAACGACGACCGGCCCGGCCCGGCCGAGGTCGAGCGCCCCGGCTACACGACCGTGGACCTGGGGACCGGTTGGCGCTTCCTGGAGGAGCTCGAGCTGCGGGTGGTCGGGCGCAACCTGACCGACCGGCGCTACCGCGACTCGGCGGACGAGGTCGCGTCGCTAGCCCGCGGGCGCAGCTTCTCCGTGGGGCTGGTCGGCAGGTATTAGGACGTTATCCCCTCGCGAGGGGGCGGCGTCCCCTCGCGAGGGGATGGCTTCCCCTCACGAGGGGTTGGCGCGCGGAAGCGGGGGGAGAGTCCCCCTCACGAGGGGACGGCGTCCAGCGGCAACCGGACCTCCATCTCGCTCCCCTTCCCTTCGCCGTCGCTGCGGGC
>JBKKAU010000390.1:0-9806 GCA_046714475.1 Thermoanaerobaculia bacterium | reverse complement strand
CGCCGCTCGCGCGCCGCGCGGATGAAGACGCGCAGGTTTTCGAGGATCTTGGCCTGACCGATGTACTCGTCGATGCGCTGTGGGCGCAGCGACGGCTCGACCCCGAGGTCGTCGGGGTCGGGGACGCCGGAAAGGAGACGGTCGTCCGAGAGCATGGGGGGATTGTAGCGGTATCCCGGCGGACTCGCCGGCTCGTCAGACCTCTAGCTGCCGGCTGTGGGAAAGCGAGCGATCCGATCGAGGACCGCGGCCACCGCTTGGAGAAAGCGTTCGCCGAGGGCGGGTCGCTGGTTTTCATACCACCAAACCGCGTCTTCCTGCTCCAGGCGAGCTTCCGGCTCGAGGATCAGCGGCTTGATCAACGTTTGGCCAGGCGGTCCGCGAGGTCACGCTTGACCTCTTCCCAAAGGACTCCGGTGGATTCCCCCGCAAGGACCGGCGAGCCCGGCGCTCGATTTCGGCGCCCCAGGCCTTCTCCGCTTCTTCGGCGTTTTCTCCAGGTTCGTCGTCGAGGCTGGCGAGAAGCTCCGCGGCTACGTCCGCCCTCTCCCTGGGAGACAGCTTGAGGGCTTCCTGCAAGAGAGATTCAGCCCGTGCCATGGACTGAGTCTAGCACTCAGGACCAGCAGGGCTCTTGACGAATGTCCTGAAAACATATAGGGTTTCGCAAATTTAAGGACGAAACCATGACTGGAGCCTCGAGGAGCGCGGTGACGCGCCGTGGCAGGGCCCGGGTACTCTCCGTCTTGTTGTGCGCGCTGGCCGCTTCGCCGCTCGCCGCCGGGACGTCGACGCAACCCAACCCGACGATTACGTTCACGACGCCGGGACAGCAGCAGGTGATCCTGGACGTCTGCAACGTTCTGGGGTGCACCCAGGTCATCAAGACGGTGACGGTGCTCAACCCGGCGCCCGCCATCACCTCGGCCCTCGCGGGTTCGACCGCGGAGGTCGGGCAGCTCGTTCGGCTCGCCGGCACGGGGACGGGCCAGCCGCCGCTCCTCTATCGCTGGCGGGTGATGCAGGGCGCGGTGCAGGTGGACGAGGTCACCGGTCCGACGGCGTATTGGAACACCGCCGGCTTCGCGCCGGGCGTCTATTCGGCCGTGCTGACGCTGCAGAACGGCTCGGGCTCGGTGCAGTCGTCGTCGCTCCCGATCGTCCTCGGCGCGGCACAGGCGGCCGACTTCTACACCATCACGCCGTGCCGGATCTACGACAGCCGCGACTTCAACGACCCGCTGGTGAGCAACGTCCCCCGGCAGATCGCCGCGGCGCTGCTGACGTGCGGCATCCCGATCACGGCGAAAGCGGTCGTCGCCAACGTGACGGTGGTGGGACCGACGGGCGACGGGCACGCCTCGCTCTACCCCGGCAACTACCCCGCGCCCAACACGACCACGATCAACTTCCGGGCCGGGGCGACGCGCGCCAACTTCTCCCTCGTGCCGCTCGCGACCGACGGCTCGGGCACCGTGGCGGCCTCGGCGTTCGTGTCGAACAACGGCAGCGTCCACATCATCGTGGACATCGCCGGCTACTTCCAGGCGCCGCCGGTTTTCTGATCGGGTTTACGCGCGCGACAGCCGCTGCAGGCTGGCGCGCAGCAGGTCGTGGAAGACGGCGTCCGGCTTTTCGCGCCGGGCTTCGGCCACGGCCCGTTCGGCCTGGACGCTCTTGTAGCCGAGGTTGACCAGCGCCGAGACGACGTCCTGGTCGGCGGGGATGGCGGCCGCGGCCTTCCCGGGCAGCTCGGCCGCCAGCTCGCGCATCTTGTCCTTGAGCTCCAGCACCATCCGCTCGGCGGTCTTCTTGCCGATGCCGGGGATGGTCCCCAAACGGCCGAGGTCGCCGCCCGCGATGGCGGCGAGCAGGTCGTCCGGCGGCATGCCGGAGAGGATCACCCGGGCGAGCCGCGGGCCGATGCCGCCGACGGCGATCAACCGTTCGAACAGCAGCTTCTCGCGCTCGGTCCAGAAGCCGAAGAGGGCGATCTCGTCCTCGCGCATATGGGTGTGGATGAAGAGGCGGACGGGCGCGTCCAGGCCCTGCCGCTCGATCTCGTAGTAGGTCGAGAGCGGGATGTGCACCTCGTAGCCGACGCCCTGGACGTCGATGAGCAGGCGCTCGGGGGTGGCCTTGAGCAGATGGCCCTGGAGGTAGCCGATCATGGCGTGGGGGTCAACCGACCGCCGCCAGGGCCTGCTCCAGGTCGCCGACCAGGTCCTCCGCGTCTTCGATGCCGCAGGAGACGCGCACGGTGCCGTCGGTGATCCCGAGCTCCTCCCGCTGCTCGGGGGTGAGCAGCCGGTGCGAGGTGGCGGTCGGCAGCGAGACGCCGCTTTCGACGCCGCCGAGGCTGGGGATGATCTGCAGGACCTGGAGGTGGTCAACGAGCCGGGCGGCCGCCTCGGCGCCGCCGGCCAGGTCGAAGGCGAGCATGGGGCCGCCGGCTTTCATCTGCGCCCGGCCGATCGGATCGAGGCCGGGGTAGTGGACGCGGAGGACGCGCGGATGGCCGGAGAGGAGCTCGACCAGCCGGGCGGCGTTCTGCGACTGCCGCTCGACGCGCAGGGCGAGCGTCCGCATGCCGCGCGCCAGCAGGAAGGCGGCGTGCGGGTCGAGGCAGCCGCCGCCCCAGATCATGGTCGCCCGCACCCGCTTGATCAGGTCGAGCGGCCCCGCCACCAGGCCGGCGGTCACGTCGCTGTGGCCGGCGAGGAACTTGGTGGCGCTGTGCACCACCAGGTCGGCGCCGAGCTCGGCCGGGCGCTGCAGCACCGGGCTGGCGAAGGTGTTGTCGATGATGACCAGGGCGCCGCGCGCATGGGCGGCGCGGGCGGCGCGGGCGATGTCGCAACAGGCGAGGACCGGGTTGGTCGGGGTCTCGAAGTAGACGGCGCGGTAGGCGCCGGCGTCCGCCTCGAGGTGCTCCGCCAGGCGCCGGACGGCGACGCGCTCGACCGTCACCTCGGGGTGGCGTTCCGCCAGCCAGCGCAGCCAGGCGTCGGTGCCGCCGTAGATGTCGGCGGCGGCGAGCAGGCGGTCGCCGGAGCGGAGGAGGGTGCTGAGCGCGCCGGTGATGGCCGCCATGCCGGAGGCGAAGGCGACGCCGTCTTCGCAGCCTTCCAGGGAGGCGATCTTCTCTTCGACCACCCGGACGGTGGGGTTGGAGTAGCGGCTGTAGAGGCCGGGGTAGCCCGAGGTGGTGAAGCCCACCTCGAGCTCCGCGGCGTCTTCGAAGAGGAACGGGGCCGTCTGGTAGATGGGGACCACGGCCGGGCGCCGGGGCACCTCCTGCCGTTCGCCCGAATGGACGGCGCGGGTGCCGAGGCCCCGCGCCTTCTCCTTACTGCTCTCGCTCATCGGTCTCCTGCCTCGCCCGCGCCAGGGGGCGAGGGTTATGTCTGGGCGGCCTCCTCCGTCATGCCGAACTGCTCGAGGAGCTGCCGGTCGTACTGGACGCCCAGCTCGCGGCGGCGGCGCTCGATGAGCGAGGCCAGGAGCCGGCCGAGCTTTTCCTGCCGCAGCCGCGACCGGGTCTCTTCGCGGGCGGCGGCGAACTCCTTGGGGTCGATGCCCTTGCGCTCGGTCACCTGGAAGAGGACGGCGCCCTGCTGCGTCGCGATCGGCCCGCCGAGCTGGCCGGGCTTGAGCGACAGGGCGGTCTTGGCGAGCTCCGGGTTGAGGCCGAGGCCCTGGATGGCGCCCTGGGCGCCGAACTCGGGGGTCTCCTGGACCTGGACGCCGAGCTCGGCGGCGATCTGGTCGATGCTCTTGCCGGCGCCGCGCGCCGCCTTGAGCCGGTCCATCGCCGCGGTCTGGCGCTTCTGCTGGACCAGCGCCATGCGCACCCGCGGCTCGACGTCCTTGAGCTCGGGCACCCGCGCCTCGTGGACCTCCTTCAGATAGAGGATGGCCCAGCCGCGTGGCACCTGGAGGGCTTCGGAGACCTGGCCCTTCTCCAGCGTGAAGGCGGCGTTGGTGAAGGCGGGGGAGAAGCCGAGGCCGGAGACCGGCTCCTGGCGGCCGAACCTGCCGGACTCGGCGAAGCTCACCCCGGGGTTCTTCTGGGCGACGGCCTGGAGGGCCGCGGCGTTCTCGGGCTTGTCGTCGGCGACCTGCCTGGCGATCTGCTGGGCCTTGGTCTCGGCGAGCTTCTGGACCCGCTCGGCGGCGAGCCGGGTGCGGATCTGCTCCTTGACCTGCGGGAACGGCGCTCGCCCGCCGGTCTGGCGCTCCATGACCTCCAGGAGGTGGTAGCCGAAGGACGACTTGACCGGGCCGATGAGCTGGCGGGGCTGGGCGCCGAAGGCGGCGTCCTCGAACTCCTTGACCATGCGGTTGCGCCCGAAGAGGCCGAGGTCGCCGCCCTTGTCCTTGGAGCCGGGGTCTTCGGAGACCTCCGCGGCGACCTTGGCGAAGTCCTCGCCGTCCTGAATGCGCTTCTTGGCGGCTTCGACCTTCTGCCGCGCCGCCTCGTCGGCCTGCTGGTCGTTGACCATGGCGAGGATGTGGCGCGCCCGCACCTGCTCCTCCTGGCTGAACTCGGTCGGGTTCTGGTTGTACCAGGCCAGGAGCTCCTGGTCGGGGATCTGGATCTGCTCGCGCAGCTTGTCGACGTCGACCAGGAGGTAGGCGGCCTCGCGCTGCTCGGGCAGCCGGTACTGCTCCTTGCGGGTCTCGAAGTAGGAGCGCAGCTCGGCGTCCGAGAGCTGGGGCTCGACGTTCCCGCCAGTGGCGCCGGCGCCGGCGACCTGGACGTAGCGGATCTTGGCGCGCTCGATCTGCTCGCGGTAGGCGTCGCGGACCTCGTCCTCGCCGATGTAGGCGTTGGCGAGGAGCAGGTTGTTGAGCTTCTCGAGCAGGAGCTGGTTGCGGACCTGCCGCTCGAAGGTGGCGACGCTGTAGCCGTTGGCCTGGAGGAGGTTGACGTAGGCCTCTTCGCCGATGAAGCGGCCTTCGGGGTTCTTGAAGGCCTGCTCGGAGAGGATCGCCTCCTGCATCTCCTGGTCGGTGACCTGGAACCCGAGCCCCTTCGCCTCCGCGATCAGGATCTTCTGGGTGACCAGACGGTCGAGGACCTGGATCGGCAGCCGGATCTGTTTCGCCAGCTCGGGCGAGAACTGCTCGCCGTACATCTGGCGGTACTGGTCCTCGGTCTGCCGGTACTCGCGCTCGAACTCTTCGAGCGACACCTCTTCGCCGCCGACCGTCGCGGCCGACGTGCCGCCGGGGTCGTTGCCGAAGATGCTGGTCCCGGTGTCGAAGCCCAGGAAGGCGGAGACCAGGAAGACGATGACGACGAGCCAGAGGATCCACTTCAGATATTTGAGATTGTCGCGGATTGACTTGAGCATGCACGGACTCCTTTCGCTCCCCGGAGGGAACGTGGCACTTTACCAGCGGGTCCGCCGGTTCTCAACCCCGGCTGTGGTATATTCGCTTTCCCAAATGAAAAGGAGTTGTAGTGGCCGGCCAGAAGCCGAGAAAGGACTGGTACAGCGTCTCGGTGGACACGCTCCGCCTGTGGGGACTGCTGTTGGCGGTCGTGGCGCTGCCGGTCCTCTCCTATTTCGGCTACCGGGCGTGGGAGAGCCAGGCGAAGCAGCGCGAGGCCGGTCAGATCCTTGAGGAGAGCCAGCAGTTGATCGAGCGGTTGCAGAGCGAGAAGAAGGCGGAGGCCTTCCGCGGCGAGCTCAACACCGCCTTTCAGAGCTACCAGCAGGCGCGGGCCGAGTTCGACGCGGGCGAGTACCCGGCGGCGCTGGACAGCGGCCGGCGCAGCCGCAACGTCCTGTTGTCGATCCTGGACGCCCTGGCGCTGCCCGGCTCGGCGGGCCAGGCGCAGTTCATCTCGATCCAGGGCGACGTCGAGTACCGGCGCGGCGACCGCGGCGACTGGGAGGAGGCGCGCAGCCGCGTGCCGCTCCACGCCGGCGACTACGTGCGGACTTCGGAGAACGGCTCGGCCGAGATCATGTTCCTGGACGGCACCCTCTACACGGTGCGGCGCAACACCCAGTTCATCGTCTCGCCCGAGCGGGCCGCGGCCGGCTCGGCGGCCCAGCAGTCGATCCAGATGGAGTACGGCTGGGTCGACCTGAGCACCTCGCAGAACGGCAGCCAGGTGCGCACGCCGGAGGCGGTCGCCGAGGTGAAGCAGGACTCGGAAGGCTTCGTCGCGTTCGACCGGGGCTCGCGGCGGGGGCGCTTCGGCGCCTTCCGCGGCGGCATGGAGCTCTCCTCCAAGGGCGGCGCGAAGCGTACCGTCGGCGAATTGCAGCAGGTGGTGCAGGCCGGTGGGCAGCTGTCGGAGCCGCGGGCGCTGCCCGGCCGGCCCGAGCCGGTCGAGCCGGCGGACAACCTCGACCTCAACCTGGAGCGGCAGCGCCGCGTGGTGCTGGCCTGGAACCCGGTCGCCGGCGCCTCGCGCTACAACCTGCAGGTGTCGCGAAGCCACCTGTTCGTCGACAACATCATCGACGACGAGAGGACGCGGACGCGGGCGACGCTCGAGCTGCGCGGCGAGGGGGCGTTCCAGTGGCGGGTCGCCGCCTACGGGCCGGAGGGGGGGCTGGGACCGTGGAGCCCGCCGCGCAAGTTCCGGGTGGCCTCGTTCCGTACCTCCGGCGGTGGGGGCGGCGGCGGCGAGGACAAGACGCCGCCCAGGCTTGACCTCGACGACGTCAAATCCTACGGTAGTATCTTCATGGTCGTCGGCCGCGGCGAGCCTGGCTCCCGGATCGAGGTCAATGGAGAGCAGGTCAAGGTGGAGGCCGATGGGTCGTTCACCAAAACGGTTCAACTGAACAAGGAAGGCTGGAGCCTGATCACGGTGACGGCGCGCGACGGCGCGGCGAACGAGACCGTCCGGCGCCAGCGAGTGTTCGTCGAGAGTCCGTAGAGCGATCGTCGTTTCACGAAACCCGTAACCCCGCTTCCGGCCGCAGGCCGTATCCTGTCGTCCCGCCTGGAGCTTTCCAAAGGATCAGAAGGCTGATGCCCCTCGGCTCGTTTCTTCGCTACTTCTCCAAGGATCTCGCCATCGACCTTGGCACCGCCAACACCCTGGTGTTCGCCAGCAACCAGGGGATCGTGGTACGCGAACCCTCGGTCGTCGTCATCAACAAGCTGACCAACCGCATCGAGGCGGTCGGCAGCGAGGCCAAGGAGATGCTGGGGCGCACCCCCGGCAACATCGAGTCCATCCGGCCCATGAAGGACGGCGTCATCGCCGACTTCGAGGTGACCGAGAAGATGCTCGAGTACTTCATCAAGAAGGCGCACGGGCGCAAGATGTACGTGCATCCGCGCATCGTCATCGGCGTCCCGTCGGAGATCACGCAGGTGGAGAAGCGGGCGGTCCGCGACTCGGCGATGCGGGCGGGGGCCTCGGAGGTCTTCCTGGTCGAGCAGGCGATGATGGCGGCGATCGGCGCCGGGCTGCCGATCACCGAGCCGTCGGGCAACATGATCGTCGACATCGGCGGCGGCACGACGGACGTCGCGGTCATCTCGCTGGCCGGCACGGTCTACAGCCGTTCGGTGCGGATCGCCGGCAACGAGATGGACGTGGCGATCATCCAGTACCTGAAGCGCAAGTACAACCTGCTGATCGGCGAGCGCACCGCCGAGCAGATCAAGATCGACCTCGGCTCGGCCTATCCTCTGAAAGAGGAGATCAAGATGGAGATCAAGGGCCGCGACCTGGTGGAGGGAGTGCCCAAGACCTTGACGATCTCCGACGAGGAGATCCGCGAGGCGTTGGCGGAGACGGTCGCCACCATCGTCGAGGCGGTGCGCATGGCGCTGGAGCGCACGCCTCCCGAGCTGTCGGCCGACATCATGGACAAGGGCATCGTGCTCTCCGGCGGCGGCGCCCTGCTGCGCAACCTCGATCAGCGGCTGCGGGACGAGACCGGCCTGCCGGTGGTGCTCGCCGAGGACCCGTTGGCCTCGGTGGTGCTCGGCACCGGCCGCGTGCTCTCCGACATCGACCTGCTGCGCAAGGTCTCCATCCGGTAACCGCCTCTTCCGGCGGATCGAAGCGTGGACGAGCGCCGCACGGGCTGGTTGCTGGTGGTCCTCCTGGTCGGCCAGCTCGTGTACCTGGCGGTCCAGGAGGGGCGGGACCGCACTCCGGACACGGTCCTGGAGCGCTGGGGGCTGCGCATCCTGGGGCCGGCGGCCCGGACGGTGGCGTCGGTCCCCGGAGGCTTTTCCGGCGCCCGCGAGGGGCTGCGCCTGCGCGGCGACCTCCTGGAGGAGAACCGCCGCCTGCGCCGCGAGGTCGAGAGCCTCAAGCTCCGCCTCCTGCGTCTCTCCGACATCGAGCAGGAGATGCGGCGCCTGGGCAGCGCGGTCCGCTACGCCGCGCCGCCCGCCGGCCAGATCCGGGCGGTGGACATCATCTATGCCGACCATTCTTCCTGGCTGCGCACGCTGCTGCTCTATGCCGGCGGCCAGCCCACCCGGGTCAACCAGCCGGTGCTCTCCCCCTCCGGCCTGGTCGGCCGCGTCGTCTCCTCCGCCGGGCCGTACGCCAAGGTCCAGATGATCACCGACCGGGCGGCGAGCGTCGGCGCCATGCTGCTGCGCACCCGCCGCCAGGGGGTGGTGCGCGGCAGCGGCCGGGGCGGCGGCCTGATCCTCGACTACGTGCCGCAGCAGACCGACGTCCGGCCGGGGGACCTGGTGGTGACCGCCGGCATCGACGGCGTCTATCCGCGCGGCATTCCGATCGGCACGGTGGTCGCGGTCGGGCGGGGCGGGCAGCTCTTCCACGACATCGAGCTGGCGCCGGCGGTGGATTTCGGCGCCCTCGACCAGGTCTACCTCCTGGAGAGCGCGCCGGTGCCGCAACGCATGCTGGAGACCGCACCGGATGGGCGCCCTTAAGCTCCTCCTCGCGGTCGTCGTCGCCGTGCTGGTCCACCTCGCGGGCCAGCAGACGATCTCCGGCTTCAGCCTGGCGGTGGACGTGTTCCTGATCGTCGTCGTGCTGCACGCGCTGGGAGGCAACTCGCTGTCGGCGATGCTGGTCGGCTTCCTGATCGGCCTGCTCCACGACACCTTGACCAACGGCCCCTTCGGCCTTTTCGGCTTCGCTGATACCATCGTGGGCTACGGCACGGCGCGTCTCGCGCAACGGCTGGTGATCCAGCGGCCGAGCGGCGTCCTGGGCGTGGTCGGCTTCGCCGCCGTGGCGCAGCAGTCGGTCCTGGCGGTCCTGGCGTTCCTGCTGTTGTCGAACCCCGCCCTGCCGGACCCCGTCTGGGTCGTCGTCAAGGCCGCCGTGTGCGGCGTGCTCGGCATGGCGGCTTATGTCCTGTCCCGGCGCTGGCGCAGCGGCGCCGATGCGCGGCGGCGCAGCCGGATGAGCCGTCTGCGGCTTGACTGACGAGCCGTCCGCGGCTCGATTGCTCGATTGAAGGTGGTCCCATGCAGGTCGTTCGCGAGCATCGAGAAGATCTGGTCACCCGCATCCGTGTGATGGTGCGGGTGGTGTCCATCCTGCTGGCGGCGATCGCCGCCGGCTTCTGGTCGGTCCAGATCATCCAGGGGGACTACTACCGCGAGCTGGCGGAGAACAACCGGCTCCGCAAGCTGCCGGTCAAGGCCCCGCGCGGCCTGATCTACGACCGGCACGGCCGCCTCCTGGTCGAGAACATGCCCAGCTACAACCTGATGTTCGACCGCAGCCGCACCGCGGACCGGCGGCGCAGCCTCCGCTTAGCCGCCCCCATGCAGGGCCGGCCCCAGCCCCAGCTCCAGGCGCTGATTCGGGGCTACCAGGCCACGCC
>JBKKAU010000389.1:0-3934 GCA_046714475.1 Thermoanaerobaculia bacterium | reverse complement strand
GGCGGGAGCGGCTCCAGGGACTGCCGGCGCGGCTCGACCTGCCGACCGACCGGCCCCGCCCGGCGGTCCAGCGCCTGCGCGGCGCGTTGCGTCCGGCCGAGTTGAGCGTGGAGTTGACTGGCGCCCTGTGGACGCTCGCCAGGCGCGAAGGGGCGTCGCTCTTCATGGCGTTGCTCGCCGGGTTCCAGGCGCTGCTCGGGAGGTATACAGGGGAGGACGACCTCGCGGTCGGCACGCCGGTCGCGGGGCGCGACCGCGAAGAGGTCGAGGGGCTGATCGGCCTCTTCGTGAACACCCTGGTGCTGCGCGGCGACCTCGCGGACGCTCCGTCCTTCGCGGAGCTCCTGGCGCGCACGCGGGAGACGGCGCTCACCGCGCAGGCGCACCGGGTGCTGCCTTTCGAAGCCCTGGTGGAGGAGCTGCGGCCGGAGCGGAGCCTCGCCCATTCGCCGCTCTTTCAGGTGATGCTCGCCTTCCAGGGAGCCTCCGGAGAGCTCCAGGGGCTGCCGGGCCTCGATCTCCGGATGGAGCGGGTGGACACCGGCACCGCCAAGCTCGACCTGCTGCTCGACCTGACGGAGCACGGCGGCCGGCTCACCGGGTTCCTGGAGTACGACGCCGACCTCTTCGACGCCGCGACCGTGGACCGCCTGCTGACGCACCTGGAGGTTCTGCTCGCCGCGGCCCTGGCCGATCCCGCCACGCGCCTCTCGGAGCTGCCGATGCTCACGCCGGAGGAGCAACGGCAACTGCTGGCCGGGGCGGGGGAGAGCGTGGAAGCACCGTGGAGCACGCTCCATGAAGGGTTCGACCGGCAGGCTGGGGAGACGCCGGACCGGACCGCGCTGGTCTGGGGCGAGCAGCGCATGAGCTATGGGGAATTGGTGCGGAAATCCGTGGAGCTGGCGGACTGGCTCCGCGAGAGGGGCGCCGGACCGGAGAAGGTGGTCGGGGTTCAGATGCCGCGCACGCCGGAGCTGGTGGTGAACCTGTTGGGGGTCTTGAAGGCGGGAGCGGCGTATGTGGCGCTCGATCTGGCGTATCCGGAGGAGCGGCTGGAGTGGATGATCGCGGACTCGGGGGCCCTCACCCCCCGGCCCCCTTCGGCCCAGATTGATGTAGGGGTGGGGCTTGTCCCCACCCGGGCGGGGGCAAGCCCCGCCCCTACATCGGATTCCGAGCAGAGTGGAGCCGATTCTGACAGCCTCGCCTACCTTATCTATACATCCGGCTCGACGGGGCGGCCGAAGGGGGTGGCGATCGAGCATGCGAGCGCGGTGCGGATGGTCGCCTGGGCGGGGAGGGTCTATGGAGAGGATGAGCTGGCGGGGGTGCTCGCTTCGACGTCGGTGAGCTTCGACCTTTCTGTCTTCGAGATCTTCGTGCCTCTGCTTCATGGCGGGACGGTGATCCTGGCGGACGACGCCCTGGCCCTGCCCGGGCTGCCGGCGGCGGGGGAGGTGACGCTGATCAACACCGTCCCCTCAGCGATGGCCGGGCTGTTGGAGCTGGGGCCGCTGCCGCCTTCGGTCAAGACGGTCAACCTCGCGGGCGAGCCGTTGCGACGGGCTCTGGCGGAGCGGGTTTACGCGGCGGGGGTCCAGCGGCTGTGGAACCTCTACGGTCCTTCGGAGGACACGACGTACTCGACCGGTGAAGTGGTGCGGAGGGGGGAAGAGCCGGGGATCGGACGGGCGGTCGCCGGGTCGCGGGCCTATGTGCTCGACCGGCAGATGCGGCTCCAGCCTCTGGGCGTGCCAGGTGAGCTGTGCCTCGGGGGCGGCGGGCTGGCGCGGGGCTATCTGCGCCGGCCGGAGCTGACGGCGGAGAGATGGGTGCCCGATCCGTTCTCGGAGCAACCGGGTGCGCGGCTCTACCGGACCGGCGACCTCGCGCGGTGGACAGGAAGCGGCTTGGAGTACCTCGGCCGTCTCGACCGCCAGGTCAAGGTCCGCGGCTTCCGCATCGAGCCCGGCGAGATCGAGGCCCATCTCACCGCCCATCCCGGGGTCCGCGAGGCCGCGGTCCTCGCGCGGCCGGAGGAGGGGATCCTGACGGCCTTCGTGGTCCCGGCCCCCGGAGCTCCGCTCCGTCTGGAGGAGCTGAGAAGTCATCTCCAGGATCGGCTCCCGGCGCCGCTCGTACCGTCTTCCTGGGTCCTCCTCGACGAGCTGCCGCTCACCCCGAACGGCAAGGTGGACCGCGAAGCCCTGGCCCGTCTCGGCGCGGCGCCGGAACGCCCGGTCTTCGAGCCACCGCGCGGCCACCTCGAAGAGACGCTGGCGGCGGTCTGGGCCGAGGTCTTGAAAGTCGAGCGCACCGGCCGGCACGACGACTTCTTCCATCTGGGGGGGCATTCCCTCCTGGCGACCCGGGTCGTCTCCCGTATCCGGAGCCTCCTGAACGTCGAGCTGCCTTTGCGAGCCCTCTTCGAGGCCCCTACCCTCGCCGGCCTCGCCGCCCGGGTCGAACGCGAGGGACGCCCCCCCGAGCCCCAGATCGAGCGCATTCCCAGGAGCGAGCCGGCCCCGCTCTCTTTCGCCCAGCAGAGGCTCTGGTTCCTGGCCCAACTCGACCCCACCTCGCCCGCCTACAACCTCCCCGTCGCCGTCCGGCTCATCTCCCCCTCTCCCGGGGAGGGCGGGCCGGAGGGGCGGGAGAGGGGGCCGGGGGGTGAGGGCCTCAACGCAGCGGCGCTGGAATCCGCTCTCTCCACCATCCTTCACCGTCATCAAGCCCTCCGCACCATCTTCCCCGCCACCGAGTCCGGTCCGGTCCAGGTCGTCCTACCGCCCGCTCCCTTCCACCTGCCGCTCATCGACCTGTCGGCCCTGGAAGACGCCGAAGCCGAATCCCGCCGGCTCATCGAAGCGGAAGCCCGCCGCCCCTTCGACCTGGAACACGGTCCGGTCCTGCGCGCGCTGCTGGTACGGGTGAGCCCGGAGGTCCGCATCCTCGCCTTGACCATGCACCACATCGTCAGCGACGGCTGGTCCCTGGGCCTCTTCGTGCGCGAGCTGGCCGCCCTCTACCGCTCTTCGTCGCTTCAGGAGCTGCCCCTCCAGTATCCGGACTACGCCGTCTGGCAACGGCGCCGGCTCACCGGCGAGCTTCTGGAACGGGAGCTGTCCTTCTGGCGCGAGGAGCTTCGCGGGCTGCCGCCGGGGCTCGACCTGCCGGCTGACCGCCGCCGCCCGGCCGTGCGCACCTTCCGCGGCGGACGCCGTCCTTTCCATCTCGACGCCGGCCTCGCCAACAGCCTCCGCGCGCTGGCCCGCCGCGAGGCAGCCACCCCGTTCATGGTGGCGATGGCCGGCTTCCAGGCGCTCCTCTCCCGCCTCACTGGCCAGGAAGACCTCGCCGTCGGCACTCCGGTCGCCGGCCGTACGCGGGTCGAGCTGGAAGGTCTGATCGGTTTCTTCGTCAACACCCTGGCGCTGCGCGGCGACCTCTCCGGCGACCCCGACGTCCGCGAGCTGCTCGGCCGTGTAAGGAGCCGGGCGCTCGCCGCCCAGGCGCACCAGGATCTGCCGTTCGAAAAGCTGGTCGAGGAGCTGCATCCGGAGAGGGACCTCGCGCGGACGCCGTTCTTCCAGACCCTGCTCGTCTTCCAGAACACCGCCCGGGAGCCGCTCGACCTCCCCGGCCTCACGGTCCAGACCTCTGAGATCGAGACCGGCACGGCCAAGTTCGACCTCGCCCTGAGCCTTGAAGAGAGAGGCGAGGAGATCGCCGGTTCCGCCGAGCTGAACCTGGACCTGTTCGACCCGTCAACCGTCGACCGCCTGCTCGGCCAGCTCCGGACGCTGCTCGCCGGCATGGTGGAGGAGCCGGATCGGCGCTTCTCCGAGCTGCCGCTGCTGTCCGAGAGGGAGCGCCGGCAGATCCTGCTCGACTGGAACCCGGCCGGGGCCGACGCGCCGCCGATCCGCAC
>JBKKAU010000388.1:0-1257 GCA_046714475.1 Thermoanaerobaculia bacterium | reverse complement strand
CGCAGCGACAGCTGGGTTTCGAGGGTCGGCCGGTGCGGCGCCACCATCAGGTCCATCTCGCGCAGCATGTCGTAGCGGCGGTCGGCGGCGGTCCAGTCGATCAGCCGCACGCGCTCCTCCCACCAGCCGAGCTGGCGGCAGCGCGCCTCCACCTTCTGGAGCAGCACCTGCGGCGTGCTCTCCGGGTTGGGGTTGCGGATGAAGAACACGATCCAGTCCGGCCGGTCGAGGATCTTCATCGCCTCCAGCAGCGTGAAGGGGTCGTACCAGTCGTAGAGGCCGCCGAAGAGGAGCCAGGTCTCGCCGGGGGGGCGCGGCGGCAGCAGCGGCTGGTACGGCGGCAGCTCGTCGGGGACGCCGAAGGGAACCGGCGTCACCAGGCTCCGCAGCTCGGGGTCGTTGACCACGCGCACCGGGTTGACCCGGCCGAGCGCGGCGAGGAAGCCGAGGTAGAAGTGCCGCTGCTCCTCCGACGAGCAGAGGAAGAAGTCGCCGCGCGACATCTGGAGCACCCAGGTGGTGTGGTCGTTGCGGTAGGCGTCGAGCCCCAGGCTCTCCAGGTAGGCGAAGTTCTCGATCATGAACGGGTCGTAGAGGTCGATCACCACCGGCAGCCCGGGGACTTCGAGGAGGACGTCGTTGGCGAGCTGCCCCTGGACGACCGCGCAGCCGCAGTCGACCAGCAGGTCGGCGAGCTTCCCGACCTGGAAGCTGCGCAGCTCGACGCCGGCCAGCGGCACGTCCTGGATGTCCTCCGGCGTCGAAGGGGAGAGGAGGACGACCTGCAGGCCGTGGCCCTGCAGGCGGCGGGCGAGCTCGAGGTAACGGATGCCGATGCCGCCCATGCGCTGGCGGATCGGTTCACTGCTGAGGAGCGCTACACGGGGTTTGGAATTCATGAGAGCCGTCGTTGCCACCACTGATGTGCGCGCCAGGCGCGGGTGGCCTCCATGTCGTGGATCAAGCGGTTGAGCCGCTCAACCTCTGTATACGTACGAGCGAGGTGTTCCGTCTGCTCGGCGATGACTTGATGCAGCCTCTTCTCCTCGCCATAGAGGCGCTGGGCCTCTTCGGCGACGCGGCCGTGCTCCTCCTGGAAGGCGGCCCGCTCGGCCTGAAGCGCGGCGAGCTCGCCGTTCAGGGCGTGATAGCGCTCTTCGAGTAGCCACCGCTCGCGCGCCAACCCTTCGTGGGTCTGGCGCAAGGCCTCCAGCTCGGTCCGCCGCGCCTCCGACTCGGCCCGCCGCGCCGCCAGCT
>JBKKAU010000387.1:0-1165 GCA_046714475.1 Thermoanaerobaculia bacterium | reverse complement strand
ACCACATCGTCTCGGACGGCTGGTCCTTGGGGGTGCTGCTGCGCGAGGTGGGGAGCCTGTGCGAGGCCTTCTCCGCGCAGCGTCCGGCGAACCTGCCGGAGCTGCCGGTGCAGTACGCGGACTTCGCGGTCTGGCAGCGGCAGTGGCTGCGGGGCGAAGTCCTGGAAACCCAACTCTCCTACTGGCGGCGCCAGCTCGCGGGAGCCCCGCGGGTCCTGGAGCTGCCCCTGGACCGTTCGCGGCCGGCGATGCAGACCTTCCGGGGTGCTTCGCGCCCAGTCTCCTTGGCGCCGCGGCTGTCCGAGGCGGTGCACGGGCTCTGCCGGCGAGAGGGCGCGACGCCCTTCATGGTCCTGCTGGCGGCATGGTCGGTCCTGCTCGGCCGGCACGCCGGCCAGGAGGACGTGCTGGTGGGGACTCCGATCGCGGGACGGAACCGCCGGAAGATCGAGGGGCTGATCGGCTTCTTCGTCAACACCCTGGTGCTGCGCGCCGATCTGTCGGGATCGCCCGGTTTCGCCGGCTTGGCGGCCCGGGTCCGCCAGGCGGCGCTCGACGCCTATACCCACCAGGACGTGCCGTTCGAGCGCCTGGTGGAGGAGCTGGCGCCGGAGCGCGACCTGGCCCACTCGCCGCTGTTCCAGGTCATGCTCACGTTCCAGAACGCCCGCGACCGGGGCCTGTCGTTGCCGGGGCTCACCCTGACGCCGCTCGCCGTGGACGGCGGGCTGACGAAGTTCGACCTCACGCTGACTTTCGGAGAGCGGGAGCGGGGCTTCGAAGGCGTCCTGGAGTACAACACCGACCTGTTCGACGCCGCTACGGCGGCCCGGCTCCTGGAGCGGTACCAGGTCCTGCTCGAAGCGGCCGTGGCCGATCCGGAGCGCCCGGTGGCCGAGCTGCCGCTGCTGACAGGTGCCGAGCGGTTCCAGATGCTGTCGGCCTGGAACGACACGGCGGCGGCGCCTCTGGCGGAGCCGTGGCTCCACCGCCGCTTCCAGGCCCGGGCCGCCCTTTGTCCGCACGAGGTGGCGCTGGTCCAGGGCGACCGGCGCCTGACCTTCCAGGAGGTGGCCGGCCGGGCGGAGCGCCTCGCCGCCGGCCTGGCGGCCCGGGGCGTCGGACCGGAGGTCGTCGTGGGGTTGCGCCTGGAGCGCTCGCCGGA
>JBKKAU010000386.1:0-10818 GCA_046714475.1 Thermoanaerobaculia bacterium | reverse complement strand
GGTGCCGGTGTCGTGGGTCGAGAAGTAGGGGTCGAAGATACGGGGGAGGAGGTCCGGCCGCACTCCCGGGCCGGAGTCGACGACGGCGATGCGGGCCGAGCCGTTGAGCTGCTCGACCCGGACCAGGACCCGGCCGCCGCTGGTGCTGGTGGCGCGCAGGGCGTTCTCGAGCAGGTTGCGGACCGCACGCCCCAGGAGCTTGGCGTCGAAACGGGTCTGGATCGGCCCGTCGGTTTCGAGGTCCACGCTCACACCCTCGGGCGGCGCCGCCCGGTAGCCCTCGACCAGCTCGGCCAGGGCCGCCGCCAGGTCGCCGGGACGCGGATCGATGCGCGGGATGGCGCTGTAGGCGGAGAACTCTGAGGCGATCGAGCGCAGCTCGTCGACCTGGGTGAGGATGTTCGACGTGCAGCGCTCGAAGACGCGGTCGAAGTGACCGGGGTCGTTCCGGTAGACCTCCCGCATGTGCTCGGCGGAGAGGCGGATCGGGGTGAGCGGGTTCTTGATCTCGTGGGCGATGATGCGGGCCATCTCGGCCCAGGCGAGCAGGCGCTGGCTGCGCAGGATATCGGTCGCGTCCTCGGCGACGAGCAGCGCCGACGGCTCCCCCGCTCCCGGCAGCGGCACCCAGACCAGGGTCCACTCGCGCTCGCCCCCCTCGGCGTCTTCTTCCAGGCTGGGCGGGTTGGGCAGGCGCACGGTCTCGCGGGCCATCTCGGCGCCGGCTCCGCCCAGGAAGGCGGCGACCGGGGCCAGCCGTCCGGAGCGCTCGACCACGGTCTGGAGGCTCTCCCCCACCTCGGCGCCCAACAGCTCGGCCGCCACCCGGTTGCGCATCAGCACGCGGCGGTCGCGGTCGAGCGACACCACGCCCGAGGTGATGTTCTCGACCATGCTCTCGACCACCTGCTTCTCGCGCACCAGCCTTTCGCGCCCCTCGGCGATCCGCCGCGCCATCTCGTCGACCGCTTCGACCAGGGCGGCCAGCTCGAGCTCGGACGGCGCGAGGTCCAGGGAGGTGGCGCCGGCCGCGATACGGCGGGTCCCCTCTACGAGCTGCATCAGCGGACGCGTGAAGTTGCGCGCCAGGCGGGCGCCCACGGCGACCAGCAGGATGAAGAGCCCGGCGGTGACGAGGAGCCCGCGCCGCCGCATCTGGGCCAGGCTGCGCGCCGCCTCCTCCTGCTGGGCAAGCAGCGGCATGGAGACGAAGAGGCGCTCCTCGCCGCGCGGCTCGCCCGGGATGCGCAGGGGCGCGTAGAGCTCCAGGTAGGCGGTGCCGCCGGCGCGGTTGGTGCGCGAGGAGAGGCCGTAGCGGTTGAGCACCAGGCGCGAGTAGATCTCGCCGGGGATCCGCTTGGGCAGCAGGCCGGCCGTGAACAGCTCGTGCTTGCTGGAGGCGTAGACGTTGCTCCCCCAGTAGAGGTTGACCTCGTGGTGGACGACCTCGGAGAGCCAGGAGAGCAGCTCGTCGTTCAGTTTGATGTCGAGGCCGAACCCCGGCGGCAGCCCCAGGATCTGCTCCCCCAGGATCTGTTGGGCAGAGGCCAGGGCGGCCTCGCCCGCCACGCGCTGTTCCCGCTCCAGCCGCTCCTCCATGGAACGCATCAACACGAAGGAGAGCAGCAGCAGCGGCAGGAACAGCAGCACGGTGTAGATGGCCATCAACCGCTTCGAGTAGGAGCGCACCACCCGCCGCAACAGGTCGCGGAAAGCGGCGCGGGGGAACGCCAGCAGCAGGGCGAACGGCGTGGCGAAGGCGAGCACCAGCAGGACTCCCAGCGCCGAGCTCGCGGCCCGCTCCAGAGCGATCAAAGGCGTCTGGACCGGGAGATAGACCGCCTCCCATCCTCTCGACGCGGCCCGGATCGCGGCGCGGGCGGGGCCGGACGGGGTCCGCGTCCAGGCCCGGAGGACCGGGCTCCCGGGAGCGTTCCGCAGGCGCGGCTCCAGCGGCGGCGCCTCTTCCCAGGGCGAGAGCGCGGCGCTGCCGTCTTCGGCATAGAGGGCATAGAAGGCGGGCGCGGCCAGGTCCGCGGCCGGTGACGCGGCCGGTCCGCCCTTGAGAAGGCCGGCCTCCACCTCCTCCAGCCGCTGGCGTTCGCCGAGTTGGAAGCCCGGACGGGGCACCAGCCAGTACCGGACCGTCCCCCAGGGCCGTCCCGCGAACCCCAGATCCGCCCGGCCGGCGACCAGGGTCTCCTCCCAGACGGGCAGCGACAGCTCCTCCAGGGGGCCCGGGCTCGAATCGACCTGGCGCTCCTCGTTGAGCGGCATGCCGAAGGAGAAGGAGGAGGCGGTCCCCTCCAGCGGCTCGACCACGACCGCCGAAAGCGCGTAGGGACGGGCGAGCGGCGAGCCGCGCCAGATCGCGAAGGCGAGGTCCTGCCGCTCCAGCCCGGCCGGCGACCGGGGGGACAGGTCCCGCAGGTCGAGCCCGGTGAAGTAGGCGTCGAGCCGCCTCTTGAGGGCCACGACCTCCGCCGTGGAGGGCGCCGCGAGCCGGCTGAGCAGCTCCGGTCCGGTATGGGTCCGCAGGCGGAGGCGGTAGGCCGTCTCCCAGGCGCCCGCGGCCACCAGCACGGCCATGACGGCGAGAGCCGCCAGGGCCATCCCCTCCCCGAGCCTGCGGCGGCTGATGTAGAGGCAGGAGGCGGCGCCGCCGGCGGCGAGCAGCGGCAGCCCCACCAGCTGATGATCGGCGAGCGCGGAGCCGCCGAGGAGCAGCAGGATCGCCGCCCAGGCCCAGCGGTCGCCCTGCGGCGGTATCGGCGCGGTGGGAGCCATGGGAGCCATGGGAGCCGCCAGCGAACGGCGTCCGAGGAGACAGAGCAACCCGAAGGCGGCGGCCGAGAACGCCAGCCGGAGCCCCAGGACCTCGGGCTCGGCGAGGATCGACGCCGCGAGGTCGAGAGGCCCCCGCCCTTGCTGGAAGCCCCAGGCCGCGGCGAACAGCGCCAGCACGGCGGCGGCGCCCCAGACCGCGGCGCCCACGGCGCGCTCCCCGAACCGCGCGCCCCGGCCCCAGAGGCCGCCCGCCGCGATCGCCAGGCCGGTCACCAGCGCGATCAGCATGGGCCATGGCAGAGAGACGGACAGCCCCGCGGCGAGCACGCCGCCCAGGGTGAGGGCTGTGATCCAGGCCCGCCGTTCGCGATGGGTCGTGGGGCCGCCCCTGGTGAGGGCCAGCCCCACGCCGCGCATCACCGCCAGGGCGAGCAGCGCGAAGGCGATCGCTCCCCAGGCCAGGGGGACCGCCCAGGGGGGACCCTTCGGCGCGGCGCCGGGCATAGGCTCGACCACCAGCGTCGGCGCGCCCGCCAGCCGTACCGTGATCGCGCCGGGCGACGCCTGCTCCGGCCGGTCGACGAGCGACCAGTGCAGCGGTCTGGAAAAGGCCAGGAACGGCAGCGTCTGGTTGGAGAAGCTGGCGCCGGCGACGATCCGCCAGGGGCGGCGGGCCTCGTCGAGCGGCGTGACCGCCAGCAGGGTGACGGCGCTGAAGCCGGCCTGATAGTGCATCCCGCCGCGCGGCACGAGGTCGCCCGAGGGCTCGTGGAGCAACCCTTCGCCGGCCCAGGCGACCGGGGTGCCGTCCTGGTCGAGCAGCAGCAGCGCCCTGCGTCCAGGGCCGCGCCCCTCCTGCAACTCGTTGAGGTGGCGGAAGGCATCGAGCCGCTCCGCCAGCGTCTCCGGCGGCCGTCCCAGGGCTCGCGCCGCCGCGGTCGACTCGCTCCGCAGGTCGTCCCAGAGGCGGGCGTAGGCCTCCTTCACCTCCAGCGACCACTGCCGCGGCGACGACCGGGCCTGCCGCTCGGCCCACCAGCCGACCGCCAGGGCCGAGGCCGCGACGGCCAGGGCGAGGCCGACGGCCACCGCCTCGCGGCGGGGCGGCCGGTGCCGGAACCAGAGGAAGGCGATCGCCAGCAGGACGAAGATCCCCCACGGGAGCGGCAGCAGCGGCGCCGCCAGCGTGGCGAGCAGCAGCGGGATCTCTGGGAAGAGGGATCTCACGGGATCATCGGCAGATCGACCCCATGGCGGCGGGCGAAGTCGAGAGCCTCCGGATAGCCGGCGTCGGCGTGGCGGACGACGCCCATGCCGGGGTCGCCGGTGAGCACCCGCTCCAGGCGGCGCGCCGCGGCCTCGGTGCCGTCGGCCACGATCACCATGCCGGCGTGGAGCGAGTAGCCGATGCCCACGCCGCCGCCGTGGTGGACCGAGACCCAGGTGGCGCCGTTGACGGCGTTGATCAACGCGTTGAGGATCGGCCAGTCGGCGATCGCGTCCGAGCCGTCGCGCATCCCTTCGGTCTCGCGGTTGGGGGAAGCGACCGAGCCGCAGTCGAGGTGGTCGCGCCCGATCACGATCGGCGCCTTGACCCGGCCGGAGGCCACGAGCTCGTTGAAGACCTTGCCGGCCCGCGCCCGCTCGCCGTAGCCGAGCCAGCAGATCCGCGCCGGCAGCCCCTGGAAGGCCACCCGCTCGCGCGCCAGGCGGATCCAGCGCGCCAGCGCCTGGTCCTCGGGAAAGGTGGCGAGGATCGCCTCGTCGGTCACGGCAAGGTCCTCCGGGTCGCCCGACAGGACCGCCCAGCGGAACGGCCCCTTGCCCTCGCAGAACAGCGGCCGGATGAACAGCGGCACGAAGCCGCCGATGTCGAAGGCGTTGGAGACCCCGACGGTGAGCGCCTGCCCGCGCAGGTTGTTGCCGTAATCGAAGGTGACGGCGCCGCGCTCCTGGAGCGCCAGCATCGCCCGGACGTGCGCCGCCATGGAGGCCATGGAGCGCTCGATGTAGCCCTGGGGGTCGGCGCGGCGCATCTCCACGGCCTCTTCAGAGGAGAGCCCGTGCGGCACATAGCCCTGGAGCGCGTCGTGGGCCGAGGTCTGGTCGGTCAGCACGTCGGGGACGATCCCCTCGGCGACGAGGTGCTCCAGGAGGTCGACGGCGTTGGCCTCGACGGCGATCGACACCGCCTCACGCCGGTCGCGCGCCTCCAGCGCCTGCCGCACCGCCGACCGGATGTCCGGGGCGACCGTGTCCAGATAACGGGTGGCGAGGCGCCGCTCGATGCGGGTGCGGTCGACCTCGGCGATCAGGCAGACCCCCTCGTTCATGGTGACCGCGAGCGGCTGCGCCCCACCCATGCCGCCAAGGCCCGCGGTGACGGTGAGCCGGCCGGCGAGCGAGCCGCCGAAACGCTGGCGCGCGCATTCGGCGAGCGTCTCGAAGGTCCCCTGGAGGATGCCCTGGGTGCCGATGTAGATCCACGAGCCGGCCGTCATCTGGCCGTACATGGTGAGCCCCAGCCCCTCCAGACGCCGGAACTCGTCCGCCGTGGCCCAGTGCGGCACCAGCAGCGAGTTGGCGATCAGGACCCGCGGCGCCTCGGCGTGCGAGCGGAAGACCGCGACCGGTTTGCCCGACTGGACGAGCAGGGTCTCGTCGTCGCCAAGCCGCTGGAGCGTTGCGACGATCGCCTCGAAGCACTCCCAGTTGCGCGCCGCCTTGCCCGAGCCGCCGTAGACCACCAGATCCTCGGGCCGCTCGGCGACCTCGGGGTCGAGGTTGTTCATCAGCATCCGCAGCGCCGCCTCCTGCTGCCAGCCGCGGCAGGAGATCTCGGCGCCGCGCGGCGCGCGGACGGTACGGGGCGCAGCGACAGACGGGGCGGGGGTAGGGATCGTGAGGGTCATGGTCCCTATTGTATGCCTGCCCCCGCCCTCCCTGGGCGCGATGAATCGCGCCCGGCGACGCCGCGGAGAGTGATAGCGTTTTAAGATGCTCCACCACCTTCGCCGACTCGCCCCCCTCCTCCTACTGCTCCTGCCCCTCCCTCTCGCCGCCGCGACCCTGGACGACGAGCTCGAGGCCTGGCTCCGCGACTTGGCCGTCGCCGGCCGGGAAGGGCCGGCCTCGGCGTTCGTCGCCCAGCGCCTCGCCGGCCTGCCCGTCTCCCGGGACCCCTTGGGGAGCGTAGTCCTCACGCTCGGCTCCGGCGCGCCCCGACGATTGGTCACCTGCCCCCTGGATGAGCCGGGCTACGTCGTGAGCCGCATCCTGGAGGACGGCTATGTGCGGCTCGTCCCCTCCGGCAACGCGCTGTTGGGGACCTTGTGGGACCAGGCCCAGGAAGGGCAGGTTGTGGTCGTGGGAGGCTCCCAGGGCTGGCGGGCCGGCGCGGTGGCGCTGCCTTCAGTCCATCTCCAGCAGGCCCCCGCCCCCGCTGGAGAGCCCCGGCCTTTTTCCATCTATGACGCCTACGTCGACGTCGGCGCCGAAAGCGCGGCCGAGGTGGCGGAGATGGGCATCCGGCTGCTCGATCCGGTGGCGCTTCTGCGCCGGCCGGTGCGCCTGCCTGGAGGGCTGATCGCGGGTCCGTCCGCCCGCGTCAAGGGAGCCTGCCTGGCCCTGATCGATGCCGCGCGGCGCCTGGGCCAGACGCCGGGCTCCGGGACCACGGTCTTCGCCTGGATCGCGGGCGACCTCCTCAACCAGGCGGCGCTCGCGCACGTGGCCCGCGAGAGCGGCCCGTTCGACGAGGTGCTCCAGATCAGCCGGGGCTTCGAGTGGGACGCCGACGGCAGGCCGCAGCCGATCCCCGGGCCGGGCGGACTGCTCGCGGCGGGGCAGCTGCCGCAGGGGTTGTCGCGGGTCCGCATGATTCCTCCCCTCCAGCCGGGCGGATTCGGCGGCCGGCCGGACTGGGGCCAGGCCCGCATCGGCTTTCTCGCCCTGCCCGGGCTCTATCCCGGAACCCCGGTCGAGACCGTCGCGGTCGACGATGTCCGGCGGCTCGCGGACGCCCTGCTGGAGACTGTCGGGTCGACGGCCGCGCTGTCCGCCGGCGCCAACGATCTCCCTCCCCTCCCCGCCCAGGAGCCGCTCCTGCAGAGCGAGGAGCACGCCGGGACGTCGAAGCTCCTCGGCGCCATCATCGCCCGGTACGGGGTGAGCGGCGCCGAAGGGCCGGTGCGCGAGGAGATCATCCGCCATCTGCCGGCCTGGGCCCGCCCGACGACCGACGCCGCGGGCAACCTCCGCGTCACCTTCGGCAAGGAAGACAGCAAAGAACACGTCCTGCTGGTAGCCCATATGGACGAGGTGGGTTTCCGCGTCGCCGAGATCCTGCCGGACGGCCGCCTCCGCCTGCAGGTCCGGGGAGGGCTGCTCCAGACCGCCTGGGAGGCGCAGGCCGCCCTGGTACACGGGGATCAAGGAGCGGTGCCGGCGGTCTTCGAGCCGCGCCAGGACTGGCGGTCGTCCGAGCGCCGCAACCTCCAGGGGAGTCCGTTGACCGCCTGGGTGGGCACCTCCGCCGCCGAGGAGACCGCCGCGCTCGGGATTGCCGTCGGCAGCACCGTCACCATGCCCAAGGGGATGCTGCGGATCGGCCGGCACCGTGTGGTGGCGCGGAGCTTCGACGACCGCTCGGGCTCCACCGCCCTGCTGCTCGCCCTGCGCCAGATCGACCCGGCCAGGATCCGCAACAAGAAGGTGACCGTGGCCTGGAGCGTCCAGGAGGAGGTAGGCCTGGTCGGCGCCGATGCCCTGGCCCGCGACCTGCCCGACCTCACCCGGGTCCACCCGGTCGACACCTTCGTCTCGTCGGACTCGCCGGTCGAGACCCAGCGCTTCGCCTACGCCCCGCTCGGCAAGGGGATGGTGTTGCGCACCATGGACAACGCCTATCTGGCGCCGCGAGAGCTGATCGACCGCTACGCCGCGCTCGCGTCCCGGCACCGCATCCCCTTCCAGTACGGCTTCACCGGCGGAGCGAGCGACGGCGTCGCCTTCCTCGGCCAGGGAGTCGTCATGCTCCCCTTCTCCTGGCCGGGCCGCTACTCCCACTCCCCCGTTGAGACGGCGGACCTGCGCGACCTCGAGGCGCTGATCCGGCTCGTCACGGTCGTGATCCAGGAGTGACCATGGGAGGTCTGAACAGACTCTACGGCCACTCGCTGGCGCTGCTGACCGATCTCTACCAGGTCACTATGGCCTACACCTATTGGAAGTCGGGCACCCACGCCAGGGAGGCAGCCTTCCATCTCTTCTTCCGCAAGAACCCGTTCCGCGGCGGTTTCAGCGTCGCCTGCGGCCTGGAGGCGGCGATCGAATACCTCCAGGGATTCCGCTTCCAGGGGGACGACCTCGCCTACCTCGGCGACCTGCGGGGCAACGACGGCGAGCCGCTCTTCGACGACGCGTTCCTGCGCTACCTCGCGGACATGACCTTCCATTGCGACGTCGACGCCATCCCCGAAGGGACGGTGGTCTTCCCCCAGGAGCCGCTGCTGCGGGGGACCGGGCCGATCGTGCAGTGCCAGCTCCTGGAGACGCCGCTGCTCAACCTGGTGAACTTCCACACCCTGATCGCCACCAAGGCGGCGCGGGTCTGCCTGGCGGCGGACGGCGATCCGGTCATCGAGTTCGGTCTGCGGCGCGCGCAGGGGATCGACGGCGCCATGGCGGCGAGCCGCGCGGCCTACGTCGGCGGCTGCGCTGCGACCTCCAACCTCCTCGCTGGCAAAATGTTCGGTATCCCGGTGCGCGGCACCCACGCCCACAGTTGGGTGCTGTCTTTCCCCTCCGAGCTCGAGTCGTTCCAGGCCTACGCCGAGGCCCTGCCCAACAACTGCGTCTTCCTGGTGGACACCTACGACACGCTGGAGGGGGTGCGCAACGCAACCCGGGTCGGCCGCTGGCTGCGGAAGCAAGGGCACGAGATGGCGGGCGTCCGCCTCGACTCCGGCGACCTCGCCTGGCTGAGCGTCGAGGCGCGGAAGATCCTCGACGAGGCCGGCTTCCCCAAGGCGAGCATCACCGCCAGCAACGACCTTGACGAGCACGTGATCGAGAGCCTCAAGACCCAGGGGGCGCAGATCCGCGTCTGGGGGGTGGGTACCCGGCTGGTCACCGGCTACGACGACCCGGCCCTCGGCGGGGTCTACAAGCTGACCGCGGTACGGAATGCCGGCGGCGCCTGGCAGCCCAAGGTCAAGGTCTCGGAGCAGGCGGTCAAGACCACGACGCCCGGCATCCAGCAGGTGCGCCGCTTCACCGCCGGCGGTGAATTCATGGCTGACATGATCTTCGACGAGGTCCACGGCGCTCCCGGCGCGCCCGTGCTCGTCGACCCCGCCGACATGACCCGGCGCAAGGAGATCCCCGAGGGGGCCGCCTTCACCGACCTGCTGGCGCCGGTCTTTCGCCACGGCGAGAGGGTCTACGATCCGCCCGCGCTCACCGAGATCCGGCGCCGCACCCACGATCAGCTCGCCGGCTTCCACTCCGGCGTCAAGCGCTTCGTCAACCCGCACCGCTATCCCGTGGGGCTGGAGCTGGGGCTGTTCGACCTCAAGACCCGGCTGGTCCTGGAGGCGCGGGGCTTGGCGACGGCCTAGCTGCTTTATGTTCCCACTGCATTGATGTAGTGCCCTTCCCCTGGGGCCTTCTCCAAGCATGGCCTTCTTATGCTATGTTGACATCAGCCTAAGGAGGCAATCTTGAAGATCAGCAGAGTCTGTGTCTTCTCCCGGGTCCACCTCGTAGCTCTGGTCTTCCTGCTGCTGGCCCCCCGGCTCCACGCTGACGTCGGCCGCTGGACGCCGATCGGACCCGAGGGCGGGTCCGTGATCGCCCTCGCCGTGGCGCCCAACGGCCGCACGCTCTACGCCGGTACCCCGGCGGGCGGGGTCTTCAAGAGCATCAACACCGGCCGCTCCTGGGCCGCGAGCAGCCGCGGGCTCCGCGGCGTGGTGCAGGACCTGGAGATCGACCCCGCCAGCCCCCGGACCGTATACGCGGCCACCTTGGAGGGACTGTTCCGGAGCGACGACGCGGGCGGGCTCTGGGTCTCCTTGAACGCCCTGCTGCCGCAGCCACAGAGTCACTTCAGCGTCTCTTCCCTGGCGGTCGATCCCTCCACCCCGGGGACCGTTTACGCCTACCTCGACAGCTCGAGCCTGGTGGTCCGGTCGACGGACCGCGGCGCGTCCTGGCAGATCGCGTCGGCGGGTCTTGGAGCCGGTGTCCTGTCCCTGACCGTGGCCCCCGGCCGGCCGGGACTGCTGTACGCCGCCACCCGGGACGGCGTGTTCCGCAGCCGGGATGCGGGCCGCACCTGGTCCCGGCAGGGCCTGCGCGGCCGCTACGTCCTGGACGTGGAGGTCGATCCCCGCCAGTCCGACCGCCTCTATGCCGGCATCCTCATCTCGGGCGATCGCGGGCTCAACTTCGTCGGGACGCTCACCAGCGAGGACGGCGGCCGCACGTGGAGATCCCCGCGCCAGAACATCTTCGGGTTCCACTCGGTGGATCTGGTCGCGGACCCTTTCACTCCCGGCACGGCCTGGGCAGGCGTCAGTGGTCCCTTTCCCACCGGTCTGTACAAGACCACGGACGGCGGCCGGAGCTGGCAGATGGTCCCGGGGAGCCCCGGGGCCATCGCGCTGGCGGCGAGCCCGACCCGCCCCGGCACTCTCTTCGCCGGCGCAACGGCCGACGGGCTGGGAGCCGTGCTCAAGACCACGGACGGCGGCTCTTCGTGGGCCCCCACCGGTCCCGGCATCCAGGCGACCCCGGCGTTGCAGGTCGTGCCGGACCCGGCGGTCCCCGGCACCCTCTACGCGCGCCTGGCCTGCTGCTCGCTGTGGAAGACGGAGGACGGCGGCGCCCACTGGCGCAAGCTCTCCGAAGGGCTGCCGTCGGCCGGCTATCCCTTCCTCGCCGTCGATCCCACGACGTCGATACCCTACCTGAGCACCAACTTCGGCCTCTACAGAAGCCTGGACCGGGGGGAGACCTGGTCGTTCC
>JBKKAU010000385.1:0-1594 GCA_046714475.1 Thermoanaerobaculia bacterium | reverse complement strand
TCGGGTTCTTCGTCAACACGCTGGTGATGCGGACCCGGACGGAAGGGGACCCGACCTTCCGCGAGCTGCTCGGCCGGGTGCGCGAGGCCGCTCTCGGCGCCTTCGCGCACCAGCACGTGCCGTTCGAGAAGCTGGTCGAGGAGCTGCGGCCCGAGCGCGACCCGAGCCGTTCCCCCCTGTTCCAGGTGGTGTTCGGTTTGCAGAACACGCCGGGCGGCGACCTGGAGCTGCCGGGCCTCGAGGTCCACGGGCTGAGTACGGGTGGTGATATCGCGGTGCAGTTCGATCTCAACTGCTTCCTCTGGACGGCGGGGGAGAGGTTCCGGGGCGCCCTCGAGTACAGCCGGGACCTGTTCGAGGCGACGACGATCGCGCGTCTGGGCGGACACCTCCAGACCCTGCTCGCGGGCGTTGTGGCGAACCCGGAGAGCCCTCTCTCCGCCCTGCCCCTGCTCGCCGAGGCCGAGCGGCAGCAGCTCCTCGAGGAGTGGAATGACACGGCGGCTGCGCTGCCCGCGGCGGACCTGGCCGCTCTCCTGGACGAGCAGGCGGCGCGGTTCCCGGGAGCCGTTGCCGTCTCTTCGGAAGAGGGGGACCTCACCTACGCCGAGCTCGCGGCGCGTTCCGGCCGGCTGGCGCGGCGGCTCGCCGGCCTGGGCGTCGGGCCGGAGTCGGTGGTCGGCCTGCTCGCCGGCCGCTCGCCAGCCATGATCGTCGGGATGCTCGCCATCCTGAAGGCCGGCGGCGCCTATCTGCCCCTCGATCCGGGTTATCCGGCCGAACGGCTGGCCAGCATGCTGGAGGACGCCAGGGTCCGCCTGATCCTCGGCCAGCCCAACCTGCTGGAGGCTCTGCCCGAACGGGCGCGCGACGCTGTCGCGTTCACCCTGCCGCTGGACGCGGAGCCGGAGGAGGCGGATGGTCCTGCGCCGGTCGGCCCGCTCCCCGAAAGCCTCGCCTACGTCATATTCACCTCGGGCTCGACCGGCAGGCCCAAGCCGGTGGGCGTCACGCATCGCAACGTGGTGCGGCTGGTACGCGGCGGCGGTTTCGCCGACCTCGGGCCGGAGCAGGTCTGGCTGCAGCTCGCGCCGATCTCGTTCGACGCCTCCACCCTGGAGATCTGGGGGGCGCTCGCCAATGGCGGCCGGCTGGCGCTCTTCCCACAGCGCCGGCCGGCGCTCGAAGAGGTCGGCGAGGCGGTGGCGCGCTGGGGCGTCACGAGCCTCTGGCTGACCGCGGGGCTCTTCCACCAGATGGTGGACGGCCCCCTCGAGTCGCTGCGCCCGTTGCGGCAGCTCCTGGCCGGCGGCGACGTGCTCTCGCCGCCGCACGTGCGGCGCGCGGTGGAGGCGCTGCCCGGCTGCGCGGTGATCAACGGCTATGGCCCGACCGAGGGCACGACGTTCACCACCTGCCATGCCATCACCGGCGAGGTGGGCGCGACGGTTCCGATCGGCGTCCCGATTGGCAACACCCGGGTCTACGTGCTCGACCGGGATCTGAGGCCGGTGCCGGTCGGCTGCCCGGGCGAGCTGTACGTGGCCGGCGAGGGCATCTCCCGCGGCTATCTCGGCCGGCCGGACCTGACGGC
>JBKKAU010000384.1:0-3414 GCA_046714475.1 Thermoanaerobaculia bacterium | reverse complement strand
TGCCTGCTCCCGCCCGGGTGCCCTCCCGCAACGTCCCGGCGAGGTTCGGCCGCGACATCTGGAGGGCTGGGACCAGGCCGGCCAGCGCGGTGGTCAGGAGGCAGAGCAGCGCCGTGAAGGCGATGGTGCGGCCGTCGAGCGTCATGGGAGCGGTGCCGATCAGGCCGGTGGGGATGAAGTACGCGAAGAGGCGCAGGACGGCCCATCCCAGGAAGAGCCCCAGGGCGCCGCCGAGCACGGCGAGCAGGGCGCTCTCGGTGAGCAGCTGGCTCAACAGCCGGCTGCGGCCGGCGCCCATCGCCATGCGGACGGCGATCTCTTTCTGGCGCGACGCCGCGCGGGCCAGCAGGAGGTTGGTGACGTTGGCGCAGGCGATCAGCAGCACGAGCCCGACCGAGGCCCAGAGGATAAGGAGCGCCGGCCGCAGGTCGCCGATCACCTTCTCCATGATCGGCTGCGGATAGGCGCTCCACCCGGTCTCGGTGTCCGGGAAGTTCTGGAGGAGGCGCTGGCTGATGGTGGCGAGCTCCGCCCGGACCGTTTCGACGGTCGCTCCCGGCCGCAGCCGCGCGACGCCGACGTTGCCGCGGTTCTGCCGGTCCTGCCGGGCCGCGGCGCTGAACTCCATGGGCAGCCAGATGTCCGGCTCTGCTGCGAAGCCATAGCCGGTCTGGACGTCCTGGCCGCCGCGCGGGAAAGTGAAGCGGCGCGGCATCACGCCGACCACGGTATAGGGATTGCCGCTCAGCGTGAGCACCTGGCCGACGACCTTGGGATCGCGGTTGAACTTGCGCTGCCAGAGCGAGTGCGAGAGCACCACGGTCGACGCCCGGCCGATGGGGTCGTCTTCGGGCTTCAAGGTGCGGCCGATCTCGGGGGAGGCCCCCAGGGCGTTGAAGAAGTCGCCGGTGACGCGCACGACGCCCAGCAGCTCGGGGAAGCCGACTCCGGTCAAGGACATGCGGTTGGCCTGGAACGACGCGAGCGTCTCGATGGAGGGCGCCTTGCGCCAGTCCTCCAGGTGGGCCACCGCGGTGGGCATCTCATCGGCCAGGCCGAGCGATCTGGCGAATTCGGGGTTGGAGCCCCAGATCAGGACCACCTGCTCCGGGTCCCGGAATGGCGGCGGCGCGAGCAGCACCGAGTCGACGATGCTGAAGATCGCGGCGTTGACGCCGATCCCGAGGGCCAGCGTCAGGACGGCGGCCAACGCGAGGCCGGGCTGCTTGCGCAGGTTGCGGGCGGCAAAACGGAGATCCTGGATGACTTGGCTCATGGCCTCCCTCGATGGTCTGTCGCGTCTACGGTCTATGGTGCCGATCCAGCCCGTTTCCGTGCCGTCAGCCCCCGCCGCTCCGGGCAGGGCGCGGTGTCTCGTACCTGGATTCCGGCGAGCTTAGACGAACGGCGCCGGCGGCGACAAGCCGGGAGTGCGCGAATCTCCCTTCCCGCGCACCAAAGTATTGATGGCTCTCGCAGTGTCCCTGGCAGGCTTATCAGAAAAGAGGAAGAGCGGATGGAGTTGACCGAGGCTCGTGCTGTCGTGACCGGCGCCGCCGGTGGGTTGGGGGGCTACTTCGCCCTCGAGCTGGTCCGTGCCGGCGCCAGGGTCGCCGCGGGAGACACCAACGCCGCGGGGCTGCGGCGGCTGGCGTCCGAGGCGGAATCCCTGCCGGGCCAGCTCATGGTCGGCAAGCTGGACGTCACCGACGAGGCGTCGGTCGAGTCGTTCTGCGCCTCGGCGGTCGCCGAGCTGGGCGGCGTCAACGTCCTGATCAACAGCGCCGGCATCCTCCGCGACGGCACGCTGATCTCGCGCGAGGGCGACAAGGTCACCAAGCTCCCCGTGGCGCAGTGGCGCAAGGTGATGGACGTCAACCTCACCGGACCGTTCCTGATGACGCGCGAGGCCGCCATGCACATGGCGCAGAGCGGAGTGAAGGAGGGGGTGGTCATCAACCTCTCCTCGATCGCCCGCGCCGGCAACCCCGGGCAGGCGAACTATGCGGCCTCCAAGTCCGGCCTCGACGCCTGCACCCGCACCTGGGCGCTGGAGCTGGCGCGCTACGGCATCCGCGTCGGAGGGATCGCTCCGGGCGTGACCGACACTTCTTTTCTGGGAGGCATCTCCGAGACGGCCCTCTCCCGGCTGAGCGAGGAGATCCCGCTGGGACGCCTGGGGCGGCCCGAGGACATCTGGCGCGGCATCCGTTTCATGATCGAATGCGAGTTCTTCACCGGCAGGGTCCTGGAAGTGGATGGCGGGGCGGCGATGGGCAAGGCGTGATGGCCTGGAAGCTATAGAGAAAGGTTGGACATGGAGCTGTTGACTCTCGTCGAGATCCTTCGCGACCGGGCCGTCCGGCAAGGGAACAAGGTCGCCTACCGGTTCCTCGCAGACGGCGAGGAGGAGGTGGCGTCCCTCACCTTCGCCGAGCTCGACCGCCAGGCGCGGATCGTGGGCGCCTTCCTCCAGGAGAACGGCGCCGCGGGAGAGCGGGCCCTGTTGCTCTATCCGCCAGGGCTGGAGTTCGTTGTCGCCTTTCTGGGCTGCCTGTACGGCGGCGCCGTCGCCGTGCCGGCGTACCCGCCTCGCTCGAATCGCCTGGATTCGCGGCTGGCCGCGATCGTCCATGACGCCCGGCCGCGGTTCGCCCTGACGACGCCGGCCCTGGCGCGGCTCGCCGAGGGCTATGCCGAGCGGGTGGTCGCGACCGAGGAGCTCGATCCGGGTCTGGCCGAGCGCTGGGAGCGGCCTGCCCCCCTGCAGGAAGGCGACATTGCCTTCCTGCAGTACACCTCCGGCTCGACGGCTACGCCCAAGGGGGTGATGGTCACCCATCGCGGCCTGGTCCACAACGAGCGGATGATCCAACACGCCTTCGGCCAGTCCGAGGGGTCGGTGATCGTCGGCTGGCTGCCGCTCTACCACGACATGGGGTTGATCGGGAACGTCCTGCAGCCCCTGTTCGCCGGCGCCACCTGCGTGCTGATGTCGCCGGTGGCCTTCCTGCAGCAGCCGGTCCGCTGGCTGCGGGCGATCAGCCGCTATAAGGCGACGACGAGCGGCGGCCCCAACTTCGCCTACGAGCTGTGCGTGCGCAAGACCGACCCGGAGTCCCGGCAGGGGCTCGACCTCTCCACCTGGCAGGTTGCCTACAACGGCGCGGAGCCGGTGCGCGCGGAGACGCTGCGCCGCTTCGCCGAGGCTTTCGCGCCGCATGGCTTCCGGCGTGAGGCCTTCTATCCGTGCTACGGCCTGGCCGAGGCCACGCTCTTCGTGACCGGGGGGAGCCCGGGACACGAGGCCGCCGTCCGCGAGGTCGACGCCGAGGCCTTGGGCCGCAACGAGGCCGAGCCCGCCGTAGACGGCCGGCCCTACCGGGCGCTGGTGGCCTGCGGCCGGCCGTGGCT
>JBKKAU010000383.1:0-4445 GCA_046714475.1 Thermoanaerobaculia bacterium | reverse complement strand
GGCGGTGCGTGTGCTGGAGGGGCCCGAGCTGGGAGACGGGCTGGCGGTCACCGATCTGAGCGCCGACGGCGGCTTCATCCGCAACGCCCGCGCGCTGCCGGACGCGCGGCTGCGGCTCTCGATCGAGATCCCCACCGATCCGCAGCCGCTGCTGCTCGCCGCCCGGGTGGTGCGGGTCACGCCGGCGGGGATCGGCGTGCGTTTCGAGGAGGCCTCGGCGCGGGACCGCGCCCGGTTGCGCAGCCACGCCGGCTTCTATGAGATGGACGAGGCGATCGTCCGCGTCCAGCGCGTGCTGGGCGACCTGATCCCCGGCAACCTGCTGCCGCTCGGCGAGCCGTCGGAGATCGAGAACATCCTCCAGGGGGCGGTGGACCGCGCGCTGCCGGTGACGGTGATCCGGCCGGGGCGCGGTTTCCGGCCGCTGCGCTCGTGCCTCGCCGCCCTGGAACCGGACAACGGCCACGGCGCCACGCTGCGGCTCGCCGCCGTCGTGCCGCCGGCCTCGCGCGTGCTCTATCTGGCGTTCTCGGACCCGCCTCTGCACTACGCTTTCGAGGGCATCGTGCTCGATGCCGGAGACCGGGGAGAGCGGGGAGAGCGGGGCGAGCGGGGCGAGCGGCCGGCCCTGCTCATGCCGGAGCGCGTCTATCTGACCGAGCGCCGCTCCGAACGCCGGTCGAGCCTGCGGCAGCAGGCCTGGTGCGAGCTGCCGGCGCCCTACGCTCCGGAGGGACGGCTGCGGCTGCCGGTGCTGGACCTGGGGGAGGGGGGGGCGTCGGTGCGGCTCGACGCTTCGGCGGCGCTGGTGCCGGGGACGCGCCTGCCCGCCTTCACCCTGGAAGCCCAGGGCGAGCGCCGCCCCGTGGGGGGCGCCACGGTCCGCTACGTGACCGCTCTCGACGAGGGGACGCTGCGCGTCGGGCTGCGCTTCGACGACGGCGAGCGCGAGCGCGACACGTTCAAGGACATCAAGCTCCACACCGCCCGCGGCGGCATCGTCACCCGGGTCTCCCGCGCCGCCTCGATGCTGGGCGGCAAGGTCGCGGGCCTGGTCCGCCGCAACGGCCGCCAGGTCCAGGGCGGCATCGAGGTGGTGCGCTACCGCAACCGTCACGGCGAGACGGTCGCCGGGATCGTCGACGCCAACTTCGACACCTCCGACCCCACCGTCCGGCCGGACATCGCGGTGGTGATCGCGCCGGCGATCCTCAAGCGCAAGGAGGTCTTCGGCCTGCTCGCCCGCACGCTGATCGACGACCTCGACCGCGACGGGCGCAAGGTCGTGACGCTGCGCTTCGACGCCTCGTACATCGTGGGCGAGAGCGCCATGGACCCGAAGCTGATGGCCGAGGGCCGGCCCTACTACAACTGGACCTTCGGCCACCTCGCCGCCGACATGGAGGCCTCGCTGCAGTACCTGGAGCGCCGCTTCCGGCCGCAGCGCCGGACGCTGGTCAGCCTGTCGCTGTCGGCCATCCCGGCGCGCAAGGTGGTGCTCAACGTCGAGGACGCTCCGGTCGACCTCTGGATCGCCCCGTACGGCTGTCCGGACGCCCAGGACGTGCTGCGCAACTACCTCGCCGGCCTCGACCTGTTCGACGCCTACCGGCAGGGGAAGGGGCCGGAGACGATCCTGATCCACGGCCGGCCGATCCGCGGCGAATCGCTGTACGGCCAGGCCATGGCCGGCGGCATGGCGTTCCTGGACGAGGCGCGCCAGGACATGAGCCGCATCGGCATCCCGGTCACCTGGATCGTCGGCACCTACGACTGCTGGGTGACCCGGTCGCGCGTCCGCGCCCTGCTCGACGCGCCGGGAGGCGGGCCGCGCGAGGTCTTCGAATGCGCGACCGGACACGTGCTCAAGGACGGCGGCGAGGCGATCGAGCTGTTCAAGCTGGTCAGCGAGTCGGTCTCCAAGCACCTGTTCAACGCCGACCGGCCGGCGCGCGAGCCCAACCTCGCCCGTTTCGCGCGCCAGAGCGAGGCCGAGTGGGCGCGGGTGCAGCGCCTGGAGCTCGGCGACGCCGAGGGCTTCTGGAAGGAGCACCTGTTCGGCGCCCCGGGCGACAACGTCGGCTACGACGTCCTGCTGGAGCACCCGGAGTACTCGCGCTTCCTGGCGCGGCAGGCCGAGCTGCTCGACGCCCGGCCGGGGCAGCACCTGGCCGACTTTGGATGCGGCACCGGCAACCTGCTCCTCGCCCTGCTCGACACCCTCCCCGACGGCGCCGCGCCGGGGTCGCTGACCTTCCTGGACCTGGTGCCCGAGGCGGTCGACCGCACCGCCGTCAAGGTCGAGGACTGGTTCACCGCGCGCGACCTCGAGGTGCTGCCGCCCAGCCGCGGGCTGGTGGCGGACCTCGAAGGGTCGCGGCTGGCGGCGGTCGCCGACTTCCTGGAGGGCCGGCTCCACGGCGTCGAGGGGCTGGTCGGCAGGGTCGAGGGTTTCGCCCTCGCCACGGCGCACAAGCTGGGGGAGCGCTACGGCAAGGAGCTGCACGCCATCCTGCGCGGCACCCCGGCCGAGCCGGCGCGGGTCGCCGAGCTCTGCCCCGGGCTCGACGCCCGGGAGGTCGAGACGGTGCTCGAGCTCGGCCGCGCCGCGCGCTTCGTGCTGGGGCGGGTGGTCCCGGCCGACCTGCGCCCCGGGATCGAGGTGCCGTGCACGGCGGCGGACCTGCGTTTCCGGCACCTGCGGTTCGGCGAGGCGCGGCAGGACGTCCGGCTCGAGCTGCCCGACGCCTGCTTCGACCGCATCGGCTCGTCGCTCGTCCTGCCCTACCTCTACGACCCGCTGGCGAGCCTGCGCGAGATGCACCGGCTGCTGAAACCGGGCGGCACGCTGGTCGTCTCTTCGATCCGGCCGAATTTCGACCCGTCGAAGCTCTACACTGAAGGAGTGGAGATCCTCGCAAGGCAGGGGGAGGGGGCGGAGCGCAAGCTGGAGGCGCTGCGCCACTTCGCCAACATGGTGAGCCGTCTGATCGAGCTGGAGGAAGACGGCCGGTTCCGCTTCTTCGACGAGGCGGAGCTCAAGGCGTTGGTGGCCGAGGCGGGGTTCTCGCGGGCGCACGCCTTCCAGGCTTTCGGCTCGCCGCCGGTGGCCGTCATCGTGCGCGCAGAGAAATAGGTTGAGCCAAGAGCCTTCTCCAGCCTCACCCCTGGAGCCATCCCCGCGGCTCGCGGGGTTCGAGGAGGCTTTCGGCGGCGAGAGCCGCGTGTTGCTCGTACAGCGCGCCCGGTTCCTCCTCTGGGCCGCCGTGGCCCTCTATCCCGCCTTCTGGCTGCTCGACGTGCTGGTGGCGCCGGAGCTGGCGCCGCGTTTCCTCCTCTACCGTCTCTGCGTGGTCGCCCTCTACGGAATGGCGCTCGCCGTCCTGCGGACGCGGCACGCGGGCCGTTTCGCCCAACGGCTGGTGATGGCCTGCGCCTTCGCCTCGGCGGCGGGCATCTCCCTGATGTCGGCCGACCTCGGGGGCTTCGCCAGCAACTACTTCGCCGGCAACCTGATCGTCCTGTTCGTCATCGGCTTCTTCATCCCCTGGGGGCTGCGGTCGGCGGTGCTGTTGTGCTTCCTGATCATCGCCACCTACGCGGGGATCAACCTCGGGGTGTACGGCCCGAGCCGCGACATGATCGCGCCGCTCTTCTTCCTCACCGGCTCGGCGGTCTTCACCTGGCTGGCGACGCTGTCGAGCCGGCGCACCCGGCGGCACGACCTGTCGCTGCGGCTGCGCCTGCAGAAGGCCAACGAGGAGCTCAAGGAGCTGGACGAGGCCAAGAGCCGGTTCTTCGCCAACGTCAGCCACGAGCTGCGGACGCCGCTGACCCTGTTGATCGGACCGCTGGAGACGCTGCTCGCGACGGAGAAGGAGGCGCGGCGCATCGTGGTCCTGGAGTCCATGGCGACCAACGCGCGGCGGCTGCTGCGGCAGGTCGACGCCCTGCTCGACGTGGCCAAGCTGGAGTCCGGGCGGCTGCGCCTGGAGCCGGTGCCGGCCGATCTCGGCCGGCTGCTCTCCGAGCTGGTGACGGCCGCGGCGCCGCACGCCGCGCGCCGCGGCGTCCACCTGGCGGCGGAGCGGCTGGACGAGCTGCCGGTCTTCCCCTTCGATCCGCCGAAGATGGAGATCGTCGCCGCCAACCTGATCTCCAACGCCCTCAAGTTCACGCCGGACGGCGGGCGCGTCACGGTGCGCGCCGAGCCGGGGCCGGAGCGGATCGCCTTCGAGGTGTTGGACGACGGCCCGGGCATCCCCGAGGCGGAGCTGGAGCTGATCTTCGAGCGCTTTCACCAGGTGGACGGGTCGCTGTCGCGCGAGCAGGCGGGCACCGGCCTCGGCCTGGCGCTCGCCCGCGAGCTGGCGCGCCTGCACGGCGGCGAGGTCACCGTGCGCAGCCGGCCCGGCGCGGGCTCGGTCTTCCGCGTGGAGCAGCCG
>JBKKAU010000382.1:0-1665 GCA_046714475.1 Thermoanaerobaculia bacterium | reverse complement strand
CGAGGGTGGGCGGGGTGGCGGGAGAGGGGACGGGGGTGAGGGCTTTCGGCGGCGGCGCTACGAAGACTTTGAGACACCCTCTCAGGCGTGCTGGGAGAGCAGCCGGTCGATCAGCGGGAGGTGGGCCCGCTGCTTCTCCATCAGCCCGCGGACCACGGCCTGGCAGTCGGCCGGCAGGTCCTTGTCCTGGAGGGCCTCCTCGTAGTCCTTGAGGCCGTGCTCCTCGCCCTCCTTGAGCGCCTTCAAGGCGGCGGCGTTGCCGAACAGCTTCGCGGTGCCTTCGACGGCCTTGGCGAAAGAGCCCCAGGGGCCGGAGTCCTCGGACGGCTTGCCGCCGTGGTTCTCGATGTGGTGCCAGAGGGCGTCGGCGGCGTCGCGGTGCTCGACGCGCAGCATGTGGAGCACGTCGGAGCCAGGCTCGTTGTCCATCTTCTCGATCGCCTGGCGGTAGGTCTCGATGGCGGACATCTCCCCGCGCAACAGGCTGTTCAGGGTTGAGGTCACGGTATCGATCGTGGTCGCCATGTGGTCTCTCCTTCCTCTCGATGGTCAGACGGGACAGTCCCCATCCAGGGTAGGGAAGTGCAAGGCATGTGCCGCGGTTTAAGATGGCGTCATGAAGAAGCTGTCGTGGGCCGTCGCCATCTGCCTGCTCCCCCTCCTCCTGGGTGCCTCTCCGTCCGCCGTGACGCCTCCTCCTCCGGGGCTGCCCAAGGGCGTCGAGCCTCTGCCGCCCGAGCTGCACCGCCGGATGGACGAGCTGGTGCGCACGGCGGAGGAGCGCCGGGGCCTGCGGCTGAAGCGTCCCGTGGTCTGGGGCTGGCTGGGACCGGAGGCGTTGCGGGAGAAGGTCGCGGAGGAGCTGCGCCAGGACCTGCCGGCGGAGAAGATGAGGCCTTTGGAAGCCGCGCTCAAGGCCTTCGGCCTCGTCCCCGAGATGCTGGACGTCGCCGCCATCTACACCGACGTGCTCACCGGACAGGTCGCCGGCTTCTACGACCCGGAGGCCGAGTACATGGCGCTGGTGCGGCGCGGCGCGGGCACTCCGGATACGCCGCACGCCGGGGACGACATGGTCCTGGTCCACGAGGTGGTGCACGCGATCCAGGACCAGCACTTCGACCTCGAAGCCTTCACCGATCTGGACCCGATGTCGGACGCCGCCGCGGCCCGCTCGGCGGTCGTCGAAGGGGACGCGACCTGGGTCATGATGAAGCATGCCGGCGGCACCGGCGGCACCGGCGGCATCGATCCCGCGGCCCTGGAGAGGGACGCCAGCCTGGGCGGCGGCATGCCGGCCTGGTTCGAGGAGACGCTGCTGTTCAGCTACTTCCGGGGGCTCGCCTTCTGCCGCGCGGCGCGCGAAGCCGGCGGCCAGGCGCTGGTCGACCGCGCCTTCACCCTGGACCCGCCGCGCTCGACCGAGCAGATCCTCCACCCCGAGAAGTGGATCGGGAAGCGGGACGAGCCCGTCGCGATCGTCGTGCCGGACCTGTCGGCGGCCCTTTCGGGCCACGCCAAGGCCGCCGAAGGGGAGCTCGGCGAGCTCGGGGTCCGCATCCTGCTGACCGGCCAAGGGGCGAAGGACCGCAAGGCGGCCGAGGCCGCCGCCGCGGGCTGGGGCGGCGACCCCGTAGCGGGGGATGATAAAAACCGCCCCCGCGC
>JBKKAU010000381.1:0-4728 GCA_046714475.1 Thermoanaerobaculia bacterium | reverse complement strand
CGCCGGCCGCGGCCGGTCGGCCGGCAGGCGCAGGGCCGGCAGGTCGGCGAGCTGGCGCGCCCACCAGGCCAGCTCGCGCCGGCGCGCCTCGCCCTGGAACCATTGCCGCTGCCAGAGGGCGTAGTCGGCGTACTGGACGGGGAGCTCCGGCAAAGGCGAGGGCCGGCCGGCCTTGAAGGCGCCATACAGCTCCATCAGGTCGCGGTAGAAGATGGCGACCGACCAGGCGTCGGAAGCGATGTGGTGGAGCGAGGTCAGGAGCACCCGCTCCCGCGCGGCCAGCCGCAGCAGGGTGAGGCGGATGAGCGGCCCGCGGGCGAGGTCGAACGGCCGCCGTGCCTCCTCGTGGGCGAGCCGCTCCGCCTCGGCCTCGCGCGCGCCGCCGGGCAGCCCCGAGAGGTCCGCCACCGGCATGGGGACGGCCAGCGACGGCGCCGCCACCTGGACGGGCTCGCCGTCCCGCTCCGGAAAGGTGGAGCGCAGCACCTCGTGCAGGCGCACGATCTCGTTGAACGCGGCGGCGAGCGCCCGCTCGTCGAGGGACCCGGTGAATCGCACCGCGGAGGGGACGTTGTAGACCGCGGTGCCCGGCGCCAGGCGGTCGAGGAGCCAGAGCCGGCGCTGGGCGAAGGAGAGCGGGGCGGCCGTGCCCGGCGGACGGGGCTCGCGCTCGATCGGCGGCGCCGCCGGGATCCGCCAGGCCGACTCCACCTGCCGGGCGAGGCCGGCGACGGTGGGGGTCTCGAAGACGCTGCGCAGCGAGACCTCGACCCCGAAGGCGTCGCGCATCCGGGCGACGAGCTGCGCGCCGAGGAGGGAGTGGCCGCCCTTCTCGAAGAAGTCGTCCTCCGCGCCGATCCGGTCGCGCCCCAGGAGAGCCCCCCAGATCTCCGCCAGCACCTCCTCGACCGCCGAGCGGGGCGGGACGAACCCGGGGCCGGCGGCGGTCTTGGGAGCGGAGGCGGTCTCCGGCGCCGGCAGGGCGGCGCGGTCCAGCTTGCCGCTGGGGGTGAGCGGGAAGGCGGGCAGCGCCACGAAGTCGGACGGCACCATGAACTCGGGCAGCCGCGCGGCCAGCTCCGTGCGCAGGGCATGGATGGGCGGCTCGCCGCCGTCGCGCGGCACGAGCCAGGCCACCAGCCGGTCCTCGCGGACGAGCACCGCGGCGTCGCGCACGGACTCATGGCCGCGCAGCGCCGCCTCGACCTCGCCGGGGTCGAAGCGGTAGCCGCGGATCTTGATCGGCCGGCCGGCGCGACCCAGGAATTCGAGGACGCCGCCGTCGCGGTAGCGGGCGAGGTCGCCGGAGCCGTACATGCGCGCCCCCGGCTCGGCCGCGAACGGATCGGGCCGGAACGAGGCCGCCGTGAGGTCGGGCCGGTCGAGGTAGCCGCGGGCGGGAGGATCGCCGCCGATCCAGACTTCACCGGGCAGTCCCTCCGGCACCGGCAGAAGGGAACCATCTAATAGATAGACCCGGGCGTTGTGGATGGGCCGGCCGATGGGGACGGTGGCGCCGTCTTCTTCGGATCGCGACGTCCAGGTGATCACCTGGACCGTGGTCTCCGTGGGGCCGTAGAGGTTGACCAGCTCGGCTTCGGGGAAGAGCCGCCGGAAGCGGTCCCGGAGATCGACGGCCAAAGGCTCGCCGCCGGCGTAGAGGCGCCGCAGCGAGCGGCAGGCGGCGAAGCCCGGCTCGTCGAGCAGCAGCCGGAGCAGCGCCGGGACGACCTGGAGGTCGGTCGCCCGCCGCTCCACGGCCTCGCGCGCCAGCGCCGCCGGGTCGCGCTGCACCCCGGGGGTGGCGAGGACCAGCTCGGCGCCGGCGAGCAGCGGCGCGAACAGCTCCCAGACCGAGGCGTCGAAGCTCAGCGGCGTCTTCTGGAGGACGCGGTCGCCGGGCGTGAGGGGGTACGCCTCCGCCATCCAGAGCATGTGGTTGGTCAGGGCGCGGTGGCGCACGACCACGCCCTTGGGGGCGCCGGTCGAGCCGGAGGTGAAGAGGACGTAGGCGGAGCCCTCACAAGAAAAGGACCTAAAGGACGACAAGGACACCAAGGTTTCCTGGTCCCTGGAGTCCTTGCTGTCCTTTATGTCCTTTTCCTCCAGCGCCACCACCCTCAGCCCCGCCGGCTGCGGCAGGCGGTCGCGCAGCCTCTCCTGGATCAGCAGCACCGGCGCCTTGGAGGCCTCCAGCATGGCGGCGAGGCGGGCTTCGGGGTAGCTCGGGTCGAGCGGGACGTACGCGCCTCCGGCCTCCAGGATGGCGAGGACGCCGACCATCATGTCGGCCGAGCGCTCGGCGCAGAGACCCACCCGGACGTCGGTCCCGACCCCGAGGCCGCGAAGGTGGCCGGCGAGGGCGGCGGCGCGGTGGGCAAGCTCGGAGTAGGTCAGCGCGACCCCAGCCGCGTCGGAGACGGCCACGGCGTCGGGCGTGCGGCCGGCCTGGGCGGCGAAGAGGCCGTGGACGGGGACCGGCTCGAACGGCCGCGCCGTACGGTTCAGCTCGTCGGTGAGCCGCCGGCGCTCCTCGGGTCCCACCACCTCCAGGTCGCCGATGCGGGTCTCGGGATGGGCCACGGCGTGGGCGAGCAGGGCCTGGAAAGCGGCGAGGAGCCGGCGGGCGTCTTCCAGCTCGAAGCGGCCCGCGTCGTAATGCAGCTCGAAGCGCAGCCCCTCCGGCCCGCGCAGGACGGCGAGCTGGAGATTGAAGCGGTCGGTCCGCGCCTCCACCCTCTCCCAGGAGAAAGTCGCGCCGCCAGCCGTTGCCGCCTCCGGCAGCTCCATGAAGCGGAAGGCGGCGGGCACATAGGCGATGGAAAGCGTCTCCCACGAAAAATAGTCCTGCCAGTCGCCGGCCGCCTCCAGCCGCTCCCCCGCGCGGGAGACCAGGTTGCCGAAGGAGAGGTCGTCCTCTACCTGGATGGCGAGGGGCAGCGAGCGGGCGAACAGGCCGAGCGCCGACTCGAAGCCTTCGTAGTGCCGTCCCGCCAGCTCGACCGCCACGACGGAGCGCGGCGAAACCTCCTCGGAAGCGAGCCGCCGCAGGACGGCGTGCCAGGCGGCGAGCGGCACCGCCGCGAAGGGGACGAAGCGGCCTTCGGCCAGCTCCAGGGCCGCGGCGCGGATTTCAGGCCCGGCGTCCATCGTTACCGCGTGGGGGACGAAGCCGGCCTCCGCCGTCTGGCGCTCCAGGGGGAGACGCCCCATGGCGAGAGGACCCGCCTCGCGCCAGAACTCCCGGCCGGCCTCGGTCTCCTCGGACTCCAGCAGCTCGTTCAAGGCCTCGGCCACATCGGCGTACTGGGCCGGCTCCTCCGCCTCCCCGGACTGTCCGTAGGCCCGCGCGAGATCGCGCACCAGGACTTCCAGGGCGGCGGCGTCGGCCGCCAGGGCGTGAGCGGCGACGAAGAGGCGGTGGTCCTCGGGCGCCAGCGAGACGAGCGTCAGGACGACCGGCGGCTCCCGGTCCGGCTGGAACGGGCGCTCCCCGAGCTCCTCCCAGAGGAGGTCCAGGAGAGCGGACCTCTCCTCCGGCGCGCGGGAGGAGAGGTCCTCCTCCTCGAGGCGGAGCGCGCCCGAATCGTGGATCGCCTGCGCCGGCAGGCTGAGGCCCGGGAGCCTGGGGAAGGTGGTGCGCAGGATCTCATGACGCGCGGCTACGTCCTCCAGCGCCGCGGCGAGGGCGGCGCGGTCCAGACGGCCCTCGATCCGTACCACCGCCCGGGCGCGATAGGGGGAACCCTCGGCCTCCTTCTGCAGAGCCCAGAGGCGCCGCTGCTGCGGCGAGAGACGGAAACCCTGTGCGACAGGCTGCGACATCGTGCTCCTACAGGTCGGTCCGCTCGTGCGGATCGGCCATGGCGACGGCGATCCGGCGCGGGCCGGTGAACGGGTTGCGGGCGTGGGCGGTCAGCATGTTGTCGATCAGCAGCACGTCGCCCTGCCGCCAGGAAAACCCGGTCATCTCCCCGGCATACGCCTCGCGGAGGTGCTCGACGACCTCCGGCTCGATCGGCGAGCCGTCACCGTAATAGGTGTTGTTCGGCAGGTCTTCGTCGCCGAAGTCGCGCAGCAGCGGCTCGCGGATCTCCGGGGCGAGCGTCGAGACGTGGAAGAAGGTTGCGTGGTTGAACCAGACCGTCTCGCCCGTGCGCGGGTGGACGGCGGTCGCCGGCCGCACCTGGCGCGTGCGCAGCCGGTCCCCCGGCCGCCACTCGAAGTCGATCCCGGCGTCGCGGCAGTACTCCTTCACCCTCTCCTTGTCGTCAGTCTGGAAGACGGTGCGCCAGGAGAGGCCGAAGCCCGGATGGAAGTTGCGCACGTACATCCACCCCTTGGCCTGGAAGCGCTCGCGCACGTCCGGAGCGATCCGCGCGAAGATCCGGCGGGTGTCGCCCACCGGCGTCTCGCCGCCGGTCTCGGACGGCACGACGCAGCCGAAGAAGAGCTTCAATGGGAAGCGCTTGGCGTAGGAGTGCTCGTTGTGCGGAAAGATCGACTGCTCGGCCGGGTAGTCGGTCGAGGTATAGACCCGGTCGGCGATCTCGCTGCGCGGCGACGAGCGCTCGCGGTACTCCAGGAGGTCGCCGCAGACGGCGCGCACCAGCCGCTGGAGCCCTTCGGTGCCGTCGACGCCGAAGCCGCGGAAAAGCAGCGCGCCGTAGCGCAGCAGGCGCTCCTCCAGCCCGGCGCGGTTCGCCTCGGCCCAGGAATAGACGTCGA